>CAMWMW010000107.1 GCA_947175455.1 uncultured Porphyromonadaceae bacterium
ATATAATAGAGACGGCAATCAAAGCTAAAGATGAAAGAACAGCATCATAACAACCAGACCCAGGGGCAGGAGGGTTCAAGAGCCCTCGACCACCTGTTGGACGCATGCCGTTTCCAGCCGGTAGACAACACAAGGATAAAAAACCTTGTGCATGAAAAAATCCGCAAGGAGAAGCTGGCAAGGAAACGCCGCCTGCGCAACATATGCATCGCCTCCCTTTCGGCGGCGGCATGCGTCGCGTTGGTATGGTTTGCCGGCGCCGGCGGTTTCACAGCACCGTCGCCCGACCTGTCTGAAGCATCCGTGAGTGAACTTGCACACGCCGGATACAATGAAGTCATCGTTCCGGCGGGACAACGCCGGGAGATCACTCTGTCAGACGGTTCTCATCTCATCGCCAATTCACGTTCCAGAATCCTGTATCCGGAACAGTTCAAGGGTGGCGAACGTCGCATCTACGTCTTCGGAGAAGTTTTCCTTGAAGTGGCAAAAGACCGCAGACACCCCTTTGTCGTCGAATCGAAAGGATTCGATGTCAGAGTGCTCGGCACCACTTTCAACATCCGCAACTCCTCCGACTCCACGGCATCGGTAGTGCTTGTGGAGGGTTCCGTGGAGATAGACACGGAAAACGACAGAAGCGTAAGACTGCGGCCCAGCGACATGGCGGAGCTGCTGAACGGGGATGTGACTTCCCTCACACGCATTGATCCGGATGACTACACATCCTGGACAAAAGGGCTGCTGCACCTCACCGGCATGCCGCTCTCCGAACTCACCCGCAATCTGGGTGACTACTATGGGATTGAAATCAAATGCCACAGCTCACTGGCTGACACCAAAGTCTATGGCAAGCTTGACCTTCATAACGACATCGACACTGTAATCGAATCAATACGCGAGATTGTGCCGATGAAAATAACAAGGAGCGGAAACAGTATTACTCTGAAACCATAAAAAACTCAGACTCCAATCCTTAAAGACTTCTCTCCTCCCCAAGTCAGGGCATACGCTCCGACAGCACCCTTATTGTCTAAAAAAGACACCATATATGACTCACAGAACCGACCTAATGCGGATAATATCCGCCATCATGATTCTTCTATCGGCAGCGGGAGCGAACGGCGCCCGCACAGTGAACTTCGAGCCTGACACGCTTCGCGTGCTCCGCAACCCGCTGCAGGGATGGGTAATGTATCTCGGCAGAACCTGGGATGAAAATTTCTGGAACGAGAAAGGCTACGACCACATGAAAACCGCCGGCGACACCACTGCGGTGCGCGTGTCGGATTATGCTTCTTGCGCATATATACGCACAAGCTGGGTATCATTCGAGCCGGAAGAGGGGAAATACGCCTGGAACGATCCCGACAGCCGGCTGATGCGTCTTCTGCGCAGCGTACGCGAACGCGGACTCCGCATCGCCTTCCGCATCGTCATCGACGGCAGAGACCAGGGACAGAACACACCGCAATATGTGTTTGACGCCGGAGCCGAAGGTTATTACGATCCGAAGAACCCCGGCAAAAATCTCTCCCCTTATCCCGATGACCCGGTGTTTCAGGAGAAATATTCAAAATTCTTCCGCGAGTTCGCCCGTCATTTCGACAACCCGGATGAAGTGGAGTTCATCGACGCGTATTCGCTGGGGAAATGGGGTGAGTCTCACTCCATGATCTATAAGGACAACAGCAACAAGAAAAAAGTATTCGACTGGATCACCGGTCTCGCCACAGACTGCTTCAGACGCGTGCCGATGCTTATCCATTACCACCGCATGCTCGGAGATCCCGCCGACGAAGGATGGGGAAGCGTACCTGCCGATGCCGCGGAACTCATATCCACCGCTGTGGCGAAAGGATTCTCCCTGCGCCACGATGCATTCGGGATGCACGGCTACTATCAAGACTGGGAAAAAGAGATGGCGCGCAAATGGAATTTCAAACGCCCCATCATAATGGAGGGCGGCTGGATCACCGGCGCGCACCACCGCTACTGGCGCGATCCTTCGGGACTCTATCGCGAAGGGCACGCCGAGGATGTGCGCAAAGGGGAATACGACGCCTCGGAAGAAGCGAGAGTGAACATGATGGACTTCCGCATCAACGACGAGACCCGCTCATGGTTTGAAGACGCGTTCCCGCTGGTGAAGAGTTTTGTCGCCCACGGAGGCTACCGCCTCTATCCCGCGTCCGTAGAGACTCCCGAGAATGCGCGTGCCGGTAAAAAAGTGGATGTCTCCACTTCCTGGGAAAACATAGGATGGGGATATTGCCCCGCCAATATCCCGCAATGGAATCAGAAATACAAAGTGGGCATCTCGCTGCTTGACGAGAACGGCAATCCGGTGAAGACAGTGGTGGAACACCGCAGCGACCTTTCCACATGGCTTCGTGAAAAAGGCGCCACACACAAGACCTCATTCTCCCTGAAAGGTGTGAGACCGGGCAAATACCGCTGGGCAGTGGCGCTTGTTGACACCACCGTCGGCAACCGCCCGTCTCTGGAGATGGCGGTAGACAAAGACGCCGTTCTCGAGAACGGATGGCTGCCATGCGGAGAAGTCTTGATTGACAAATAACCGGAAACAGGGTAACCGGAAACAGGAAACATGAAACAGGAAACCGGGGTACCAATGACAACAGCAACAGCAATATCAATATCAACATTAAACAATAACAACAATTACAGAACCTTATGAATTCAGCATCACATCGTCAGCCAAGGCGTTCAAGAATAGGAACGCTTTGCGCGATTGGTCTCGCCACGGCAATGGCTCCCTCGGCGATATTCGCCGGGACAACCATGTCGCACGACAGATCGACCGGGCTTTATACCGTGAAAGCTACCGACACAACAGTCAAGGATGTTCTCTCGTATATCGAGAAAAACAGCACCTACGTATTCCTCTACGGCGAGGGAGTTGAAAACAAGCTCAAGACACCCGTAAATATCCAGCTGAAAGACAAAAAGATGGACACCATACTCGCGGAAGTCTGCAAAGCCACAAACCTTCAGTACAAGATCTCCGGCAGACAGGTTACCATCACCTCAGCAGGAGCGAAGACAAACAAAAACGAAAAGCAGAAAATCAGCGGTGTCATCACCGACAAGAACGGCGAGCCCCTCATCGGAGCCACCGTCATGGTGAAAGGCACAAAAGAGGGGGCAATCACCGACCTTGACGGACGCTTCACCGTCAATGCCGCCAAAGGTGAGAAACTGCAGGTGACATATGTGGGGTTTAACCCCGAGACAATATCTGTCGGGACTTCCGGTGACATCAAGGTTGAAATGACCGAGACCGACAACACGCTCAACGAGGTTGTGGTCATCGGTTACGGCACAGTGAAGAAAAAAGACCTTACAGGCGCCGTGGCTTCCGTAAAGGGTGACGAGCTCGCCTCAAAAAACACCACCACCCTCTCCACCGCACTCCAGGGTTCGGTATCGGGTCTTATGGTGCGCCGCGACAACAATGCCCCCGGCGCGTCGGCAGGCTCCATGCACGTTCGCGGTGTGACCACGATCGGAGATTCCAGCCCGCTGATTATCGTTGACGGCGTGCAGTGCGACAATATCGACTACGTAAACGCCAACGATGTGGAGAACGTATCCGTCCTCAAGGATGCCGCGGCAGCATCAATCTACGGTTCAAAAGCGGCAGCCGGTGTCATACTTATCACCACAAAGCGAGGCGACGAGTCGAAGATGAGCATATCATACAACGGCGAATTCGGCTGGGAGATACCGACAAAACAGCCGGAGATGGTAGGTGTCACCCGTTATCTGGAGATGAACAACGAGCTCCTTTACAACGACAACCCCGCAGCCGGCTATTTCCAGCAATGGTCTTCCGACCAGACAAAGAACTGGCTAAGCCTCAACGCCACGGATCCGGACCGCTATCCGATCACAGACTGGAGAGGGCTTATGCTGAAAGACTCGGCGCCGAGAATGACACATACCCTGTCGCTCTCCGGAGGCAACAAGGCTGTGCGCTCGAACGCGTCATTCACCTATGACGAAGTGGACGGTCTCTACGAAGGGCGTGATTTCCGCCGGTTCATGTTCCGCAGCAACAACGACTTCACATTCAACAAATACATCACGGCAAGCGTAGATGTCAACGTTCGCAACGCACGCAGCGAGGCGACAGTATATTCTCCCTTCGGCGACATGCGCAAGATGCCGGCGATCTACCCCGCAGTGTGGGAGAACGGAGGTCTTGCAGAAGGCAAATCGGGCGCGAACCCCTACGGACTTCTCAGAGACGGAGGCTCATCGATATCAAGAAGCACCCAGATAGGCGGTAAGGCTTCTCTTACCATCAAGCCCATCGAAGGTCTCAGCATCTCGGGTATCGTATCACCCTTCATCAATTATACGAAGAAAAAAGAATTTCGTAAAGCTGTAAGCTACACGCTTATGGATGACATAAACGCTTTCGGCGGATGGATGGAAGGCAACGGCTCGTCATGGACCACCAACAAACTCACCGAAACACGCAACGACAACTGGCACATAACGACTCAGGCTCTTGCCAACTACATGCATTCCTTCGGCAGCCATGATCTCACCCTGATGGCAGGTTTCGAGAATTACGTCATGGGAAGCGAAAACCTCACCGCCGCACGCGACCAGTACGAGCTTATCAACTATCCCTATCTCAATGTAGGTCCCGAAGATTATAAAGACAACAGCGGCACCGGCACACGCTACACCTCCAACTCATTTTTCGGACGTGTGCTTTATTCTTTCGACAACCGCTATCTTCTTCAGGCAAACATCCGCCGCGACGGTTCTTCACGTTTCGCCAAGAAATACCGCTGGGGAACATTCCCCTCTTTCTCCGCAGGATGGGTGATCTCGAAAGAGAAATTCATGGAGAATGTGAATCCTTCGGCACTTTCTTTCCTGAAACTCCGCGCCTCCTGGGGTAAGCTGGGTAACGAACGCATCGGCTCAAGCTATTTCCCCTACATGTCGCTGATGACTTTCGGCAACGCATATTTCTATGAGAACGGAAGCGTGGTTTCCGACAAGACAGCCGCGATAAGGGTTCTCGCAGTGGAAGACATCTCCTGGGAAACCACCACTTCCACCGACATAGGTATCGACGCCAACTTCCTCAACAGCCGCCTGCGCCTTACCGCAGACTACTACTGGAAGAACACCTCAGGCATGCTTCTCGCCATCCAGATTCCATGGAGCATGGGTTATTCAGACCCCAACACCAACGCGGGCAAAATGTCTACACACGGCTATGACATCGAACTCAGCTGGAACGACCGCATCGGTGACTTCTCATACGGAGTGTCATTCAATCTTTCCGACTTCATCTCAAAAATCGATTATCTCAACAATTCCGACATAATCAAAGATGGGAAACTGAAACGTGCAGGGGAACTATTCAACACCTGGTACGGCTATATCTGCGACGGCATCTACCAGACACAGGAGGAGGTCAACAATTCCGCACGTCTCAACAACACCGTGACTGTCGGCGACCTCAAATACCGCGACATCTCCGGTCCCGATGGAGTGCCGGACGGCGTTATCTCTTCGGAATACGACCGCGTGCCACTGGGCAACTCACTCCCCCGCTTCCAGTATGGCGGAACCGTGAACGCCTCATGGAAAGGGATCGACCTCTCGCTCGCGTTCCAGGGAATAGGCAAGCAGAACGCATATCTTGAGCGCGCCATGGTCGAGCCTCTCCGCGACAACTACGGCAACATCCCCGCCATCATCGACGGCAAATACTGGAGTGTGTTCAACACCCAGGCAGAGAACCTCGCCGCAGAGTATCCCCGCCTTACGAACACTACCAAAAACAACAACTACGCAGTGTCTGACTTCTGGATGTTCAACGGGCATTATTTCCGTCTGAAAAACGTCACTCTGGGATACACGCTCCCTGCAGCCTGGACAAAGAAGGCGTTTATCCAGAAAGCGAGAATATACTTCAGCGCCAGCGACCTCTTCTCAATCGACAACTATCCCAAGGGATGGGACCCGGAGATGGGAGTCAGCGCATATCCTATCACAACATCACTTATCGTGGGTGTAAACCTTACATTTTAAATCATGAAACCGATGAACAAAGCTTTATACACATCATTAGCCACAGCGGCACTGATGCTGACATCATGCGAAAGCATGGATATGACACCCCTCTCCCAGGGCAACAGCGAGTCCTGGTATTCCACCGAGGTCGAACTGGAGATGGCTGTCAACGAATTCTATATACTCGGATACTGGAACCAGCCCCTTGAAGGGTCGGAGCAATGGACCGACAATTTCACCTACCGCCAGCAGAACCGTAACCCCGGAAGCAACGGCACCGTGCTCGACGGCACAATGAACGGGCAGCAATACGAAGTATATCATCTGTGGGAACAGGAT
>CAMWMW010000108.1 GCA_947175455.1 uncultured Porphyromonadaceae bacterium
CAATATATAGAGGATCAGGCTAATAATTATGAAAAGATAAAAAAGATTATTGCTGATAAAAAAGGAGAGACTTTTGCTGAAGTTCATGCTCAGGATATCCGCGATATTGTGGAAGGTCGAAAGGCTGTAGATAGAAAATTTCTTGATTCTTTTAGTTATGTTGTTTCATCTACCAATCAATATGGTGGTTCTACTTCGAGAGAATTAAATGACCTGGGCGCCGCACTTGGAATTTCAGACAAGCGCAGAGAGAGTTACTATAAAGCAATTAAAGCTGGTGAGGATAGATTCGGTATTAAAAGAGGAGATATCTTATCTGAAACAACAGATACTGGTATAAAAGAAAAATCGCTTGCTAAAGCATATGATGAGGCTTCTAAAAAATATAAAGAAGCAACCGCCAAAGTTGCTGAAATGAAGAAAAATAGGTCCGCATACACTGAAAAACAATGGGAGGCGGCTCAAACAGAATTAAAGTCTGCGAAGGAAGCATATGAGAAATTAGGCGGCACCACAAAAGAGCAGAAAGGCATGACCGCCGCTCAACTTGAATCCAAGCAGGACTCCTCCCATCGGAAACTTCTCGACTTGATGAAACAGCAAGCCGAGGAACGCCTCATGCTTCAGCAGGAGTATGAAATGGAGCTGTGGCAGAACCGCATCAACCTTATGGATGAGGGAGAGGACAAGGTTCTTGAACAGATGAAGCTCGATCAGACAAAGGAGAAATACTCCCTTGAAGAGCGGAAGAAACAGGCGATACAAGCGGAAATCCAGCGTCAGAAAGCTGAGTTTGATGCCCGCGAGGATGAAAAGGCAGCCGGAAACAAGAAATACGCCAAACAGGTATTCAATACAGATCTTGACGATTCCTCCAATACTGATATTGACCGTACTAAGATAGCATTAATTGAAGAGAGATATGCCAAGCTTTATGAAGATCTTGAGGCTATGCAAAAGAATAGCCTTGAGAATCGAGCTAAAGAAGCCAAGGCTGCTCTTAATTCATACCTGGCAGAATATGGTACATATGCCCAGAAGAGAAAGGCTATTGCAGAACAGTATGACAAGCAGATAAAGGAAGCTCCCACACATGGAGAAAGGTTTAAAGCCATTGCCCAGAAACAGAAAGCTGAATCCGATCTTGATTTTCAGGAATGGCAGGAGAATGGTGGCATGAGTCTTGCTTTCGGCAACCTGCAGAATCTCAGCAGGGATATTATAGACAGTCTTATCTCCGATATGGAGAAATATCGGTCCAATATAATTTCCACTTTTGATCCTGAGAATATCAAGACGTATGAAGAAGCTCTCAACAATCTGAGGAATACTCGTATCGACATTGATTATGACGGTGCAGACATCAGCGATGGATTGAGAGAAGCTATTGCACTATCCCAGCAATATGCAGACAAGCAATTTGAGATTGCTGAGCTTGAGAAACAGCGTAAGAATATCAAGGAAGAGCTTAACTCTCTTATGTCTTCTGTTCTGTCTCCTGACGCAGGAAATTCTGTCACATCTGTCACAGGCTTGAATGGTGAATCACTTGGCACAAGTATCGAACCTATTAGCGAAGAGACTAAACGGATCATAGATGAACTTAGGACAAAGCTTGGTGCTGTTGATAAATCCATTGTCACAGCCACCAATGATTCCAAGAATCTTGAAAAGAGATTGCAGAGCATCGGAAATATCAAGTTCTCTGATTTCGATAAGATAGCCAACAATGTTCAGAAAGTTGCCGGTAAGGCTTCAAAACTCGCATCCATATTCGATGATGATGTAGCCGATGCCATAAATGAAGGAACTGAGAAATTTGGTGAGATGTATGATGCTATCAAGGATATTACTACTGGTTTCAATACTCTTGTCCGAAATTCAACCAACTCCATCACTACTGTTGTTCAGGCTTCTGCCCAAGCAATGGAAACGACCTCTGCTTCCGCTGCCACTTCCATGAAGACAATAGAGAGTGCCTCTGCAATACTTGCGATTATAGCCGCTGCCATTCAGCTTGCCACGATAGTTGCATCCCTTGTGGATCCTGACAAGAAGCACGAAAAGAACATAGCCGCTCTACAGGATAGAATTGATGCTCTCAATATGTCTTATGAACGTCTCGAGCGCACAACTGAAAAGCTTTATTCCAAAGAGCGCGAAGCGTCATTACAGAAACAAATAGAATTGTTGCGCGCCCAGCGTGTCGCAGTTGCCCAACAGATGGTTGAGGAGATGGCTAAGAACAAAAAGGATGAGGAAGCCATCAAGAACTATCGCCAACGTTTGCAAGAGCTTGACTTCGAGATTGAAGACACCAAAGCCTTGGCTGAGGATGCCATATTTGGAGATGACATAAAGAGTCAGATCGAGGACTTTGCAGATTCATATTCAGAAGCATGGGAAAACGGAGAAGACCGTGCAATGTCAGCCCGTGATACTGTAACCGAGTTAATGAAGAATATGGTCAAGGAGTCCATCAAGGCTGCCACGCAAGGTTCTGCCGCTATGGAACAGATCAGAAATTCTTTAACCGAGTTTTATGTTGACGGTGTCCTTGATAAAGCAGAGCAGGATTATATCTACGGGATAGCTGACAGACTGCAGAAGGAACTTGACGAGCAGTTTGCATGGGCTGAATCTTTGATGACCGAAGATAAGTTTTCGCAAGAGGCAAGTTCACGCGGATTCTCATCAATGAGCCAAGACACCGGAGAAGAGCTTAATGGACGATTCACGGCATTTCAGGAAAGCAATGAAAGAATCTCTCAGACCCTCGCAAATGTAGCGGTCGATACTTCTTCCATCTCCGCAAACGTGACCAGCATTGTCAGTATAGGACAGGATATATTGAGTATCCACATCCTTAACAACGGACACCTTGAGGAGATTGCACGAAACAGCAAGATGCTTGCAGGCATGAAAGAAACGCTTTCCTCCATTGAAAGAAAAATAAGAAACCTATAGAAGATATGAAAGGAGATTTGATTATAAACGGTAAAGATGCGTGGGATACATGGAAAGTATCTCTCGCAGACGGTTCTGTGTCTGCTCTTCTTACCCCTCCATCTTCCAAAGCGTTGCCTTCCAACACATCAAGGCTTCGTAATGGCAAGACCATTATAAGAAGCAATGTATCGCATACTTCATTGAAAAGGTTGTCAGACAGAGATGTGTCTCTCATTTTCAATCTCCATGTTTCAGGTTACTCAGAACTCAATGCAAACCTCGATTCTTTGATTGAAGAGCTTATGAATGGCGAGACCATTCTTGAAACATCATATCTTCCCAGCATAGCCTTTCATCTTGATTATGTCAACTGCACTCAGTTTTCTCAGATCCGGGGACAGTTGGCTAAATTCATCTTCAGGTTTAACGAACCAGACCCAACAAATCGCTGTAAATAATGGATAATCTTCGCATATATACGCAAGACGGCAATTTAAGACTTGATACACCTGTAAATGAAGGATCTCAAGGTGAGATTCATCTTATGGGTGAAGATTTCCGTGATTTCAAGTTTTCTGTCTCAGATCCTATTGACTTCGCAATTGGAGATTATGCCGACATTCCTGATGAGGGCAGGTTTTACGTCTGTGAGGTTCCACATCCCACATACAATACTGACACAGCAGGATATGATTATGTCCTGCGCCTTGAACCTCAGTATCGCCTATGGCGTAACAAGTGGTTTATGCTCACTCCTGAGTCAGGAGGTGAAGCCACATGGAATCTGACAGACAGATTATGCAACCATCTTGAAGTACTTCTTGACAATCTCAAATTCCACAACTTCAAATATCATGATCCGGAAACAAGTAGTGATTTGGATTGGGAATACAATGTTGACGAAGAATTCGCAGAAGTCTCGAAACTGATATCATATTCCTGCGATATAATATCGGCACTCAACAGTCAGGCAGAGACATTCGGATGTTCATGGTGGACAAAGAAGAATGTAGTCCATTTTGGAAAGTGCAAGTATGGAGATATAATTGATCTCAACAGAGATGTAGAAGTTTCAGACATAAAGCCGTCTGGAACAGATGCATCCGTTCCCACGCGCCTGTTCGCGTTCGGCGGCACAGACAATATCCCGCCATGGTATCGCAAGGAACTTATTTTCAAGGCAACGCGAGTTGAGAACAATCTTGTGTATGATGACAGACATCCGTTGAGGACTTCAATGTTCCCGGCAGACAATCTCCAGCCGGATCCCAAGGCTACAATTCGTCTTGTGTTCCATGAATCACACACCCGATCGTATAAGCCTACCGCTCCAGGAGCATGGGTCATGGTTTTTGATAGTTCCTCCACAACCAACAGGTTTGCGGCAGCTTCATGGACTTTCTCATTGAAAAACTTTAAGCCAAGAATAAGTATAACGAACCTGTCTGATCCTCAGCATGACGGGCGCCCCATCATATGGAAAACCAAATATACACTTAATCTGCTTGGAACATACGACAAGCACAATACAGACGGGACTGTTGAAAAAGTTTATTTCCGCGAGTCATTCAACGGACAGACTGACTATATCCCTACTTTGTCAAACATTCCGTTCTCCTGGGATGTGGAATCAAAGCTGAAGGGTCTTCCGGCTGACATGGAGCTTACAGCCCATCTTACAATATATCTGATAAACACAGAGGGTTCATACGGAAGTTTTGACGTAAATGTGTCTGCATACGCCGATGTGGTGGCACAGCGTCTGTCCTACAGTTCTGTAAAGGATCTAACCATTAGATACAAAGACGACTCTAAAGTCATAGAGGATGTTGGATTTAACACATCTTATGCACCTGAAACAGGCACTCTTCCTTTGGTGCTACCACCAGGAGAGACAATGCCTGTCGGTACTGAGTTCTACATCGAACCCATAAGGAAATCATACATTCCTTCTGCATGGTGGACTAAGCTTACCTCTTCAGCGGTAACGGATGCAATATCCTCAAAGAGGCTCAGGCTGCCTCTTCCATTGTCATATATAGACCTCTATGAGCATACATCAGATATAGAAGCCATTGAGAGCGTTGTCACTTTTGACCACATTTATCCAAAACAGAATAATGTAGTTAATGACCTATGGACTGTTGAAAAAAATGTTACCAATGATGACGGCTCGATAGAGTCTTACCGTTATTGGTGCATAATGTCTGACGCTCTTTCCAGGTTCGATTCATCCTGCATTCTGTCAGGCGTTGAATTGAGCATTAAGTTTGTGTCCGGAGTGCTCAACGGGATGCAATTCGGGGTCAAATGGCATCAGAACGGCATATTCCAGACCGGAGGCAAGAAATGCTTCGAGATTATAATGAATGAGGATTATGGTCGCAAATTGCCAGATTCTATCCTTTGTCCTGCAAGAGGTGACAGCTTCGTTCTCCTTGGCTTCGATGTGGAACTACTTGCTCCTGATCTTATTTCCAATGCGGAGCTTGAACTAAAGACCAAGGCACTTGAATACCTTCAGGGAGAACATACGAATGGAAAGACTTATGATTGTACTCTTACAGCAGATTTTGTTTCCGAACATGGTATCCCGTCAATAGGCAGCAGGATTCGTATAAACGCTCCCGACTTATTCCCACTTGGATCATTCGCAAGCCAAGTCATAGGCATAAGATACTGTCTTGATATTCCAGAGGACAATCCTGTTATAACTATTGGCGAACCCACCATCGGATCAAGGATATCGTCCGTAGAGAATGCTGTTGAGGAAGTATCCCAGATTGTTGACGGCGGTGGTTTCCTCATGAAGAGTGAAGCTGAACAGACTTATCAGAAAATTGGTGAGTTTGACACTGATGCTCTTCTGAAATATCTCGAAGAGCACGGGATAATAACGTCTGCCAACAATGATAATGTAGAATATAAAATTCAGAAATGGGTCAAAGATCAGAAGTACGTAGTTCAAGAATCCGGCAAAGGACTTTCGGCAAACAACTTTACAGACGATCTGCTCGCAAAGCTCAACGGCATCGAAGCCGGGGCTAACAAATACGTGCATCCGACAGCTGCGGCAACCACCATTGCAGCGGCAGCCGGACGGGTCCTGTCAGCAATTTCCGTCAACAGTCTGGGTCACGTGACCTCTGTGTCAAGCAAGGTGCTTGCGGATTCCGATATCCCCACGCTTGGCATCGCCAAGATATCCGGACTCCAGGACGCTCTCAACTCCATGGTGTCGCAAAGTGACTTCGACACGTTCAAGAACCTTTTCGACTCGATGTTCGAGAAGGTGACAGAGAACGGTGTGACGAGCATCAAGGCGAAGCTCGGTCTCTGGACTGACTTTTTCCTCTCGGCGCGCGGCAAGAACGAAGCCGAAGGTGGCGGGGTCGCGGGCGGTCTTGACATCGCCATGCTTGAGGATTATCTGACCGACAACAAGTATGCCA
>CAMWMW010000109.1 GCA_947175455.1 uncultured Porphyromonadaceae bacterium
CTATAGATTTTGTAGATATCGCACCTGTTCAGCCCATGCATCTGGCGCAAACCGAGAGATATTTCTGCGAAGATGCTGAAAAATGGGTACGGCTTGCAGAAGAAAAATATGACTGCATCCTTTCTTCCTCTACAATCCAGTGGTTCGCCAACATCCCGGAGTTTATAAACAGCTGCAGCCGGTTATTGCGACCCGGAGGGGTGATTCTCGTGTCAAGTTTCACTCAGGGCAATCTCGGAGAACTTGACTCTTTGCGCCCCTCCCCCATCCATTATCATTCTCCTGAAGAATACAGGAAATGGTTTGAAAGAAACTTCGATGACACAGCTGTCCTGACGGAAGAAATAACACTCCGCTTCTCTTCTCCCCGGGAACTGATGATGCATCTTAAACACACAGGCGTGGGCGGCTCCGCGCCATCGCCCGGAATATCGCCGTCTGTGCTTCGTGCAATAGACAGGATAACATACCGCCCGGTCTATATTTCCGCTACAAAAGGGGAATGATACTTTGGAAATCCGTTTCACAGGACATTCATGAAGTGCATCCCCATGAGCGTGTTCCTTAAAATTTGAATACTTGCTCAATATTTTATATATTTGCATAATCAACACATACAGGTCCGGGACTTGATGATCCGAGACCTGTCAAAATTTACAGTTGCCTATGAAAGGAATAGTTCTTGCCGGAGGTTCCGGCACCCGTTTATACCCGATTACGAAGGGGGTAAGCAAGCAATTGCTGCCCATCTATGACAAACCCATGGTCTACTACCCCATTTCCACACTCATGATGGCTGGAATAAGGGATATCCTGATTATATCCACACCTCAGGATCTTCCGGGATTTAAGCGTCTTCTCGGTGACGGCTCCGATTTCGGAGTGCGTCTCGAATACGCGGAACAGCCGTCTCCCGACGGTCTCGCACAGGCTTTCATCATCGGCAGGGACTTTATCGGAGACGACAGCGCCTGTCTCGTTCTGGGTGACAATATATTCCATGGTGCGGGATTCTCCTCCATTCTCAAAGAGGCTGTTGCCACAGCCGACAAGAACGGCGAGGCTACAGTGTTCGGATACTGGGTGGATGATCCCGAGCGATATGGTGTGGCGGAATTCGACAAAGAAGGTAACTGTCTCTCCATCGAGGAGAAACCCGCCTGCCCTAAAAGCAACTATGCGGTCGTCGGTCTCTATTTCTACCCTAACAAGGTTGTCGACATAGCCGCAGAAATCAAACCGTCGGCTCGCGGTGAGCTTGAGATAACCACTGTAAACCAGGAGTTCCTAAACGCAGGAAAACTCAAGGTAAAAACTCTTCCCAGAGGCTTCGCCTGGCTCGACACCGGCACTCATGACTCACTTGCGGAGGCTTCCATATATGTCGAGGTTCTTGAAAAAAGACAAGGATTGAAAATCGGATGTCTTGAAGGAATCGCCTATCGCCAGGGATGGATTTCGGCTGAACGACTCAAAGAAGTCGCGGCTCCTATGGCAAAAAACGAATACGGACGCTATCTGCTTAAAGTGGTTGAGGAGATTGACCGGACAGGTTATTCCAATCTTGACTGACAAGTATAATCAAACAACTTCCAACAACAAAACCTATTACCATGTACTTACTCGGATACGACATAGGCACATCATCTGTAAAAGCATCTCTGATTGATTCAGAAACAGGAAATTGCGTGGCTTCGGCATCCGCTCCGGATTCCGAAGCTCCGGTCAAATCACTTCGCCCCGGCTGGGCTGAACAGGAGCCCGGCAGCTGGTGGAGGTATCTGAAAGAAGCTACCTTACGCCTTCTTTCCAAAGCCGGCATCTCCCCCGCCGACATAAAGGCGATTGGCATATCATATCAGATGCACGGACTTGTATGTATCGACAAAGAGAGAAACGTGCTCCGCGATGCCATAATCTGGTGCGACTCGCGAGGTGTGGGATATGGCGAGAAAGCGACAGAAGATCTTGGTGAGGAAACCTGCCTCTCTCACCTCCTCAATCTTCCCGGCAATTTCACAGCGACAAAACTTGCTTGGGTAAAAGAAAATGAACCCGAAATATTCGCCAGGATATATAAAGTCATGCTTCCTGCCGATTACATCGCGATGCTCATGACCGGAGAGATATGTACCACTCCGTCCGGACTATCGGAATATATGCTTTGGGATTTCAAGGAAAACACAACGGCTGGCTTCCTGATGGATTATTTCGGCTACAACCCGGACATCCTGCCGGAAGTGCGCCCATGTTTCTCGGAACAAGGCAGACTCTCGGCGGAGGCTGCCGCTGAACTGGGTCTCGCGCCGGGAACTCCTGTCACATACCGTGCGGGAGACCAGCCTAACAATGCCGTATCGCTAAACGTCTTTGACCCAGGACAAATAGCGTCAACAGCAGGCACATCAGGCGTTGTGTACGGAATCAACGGCAAAATCGCCTATGACCCGCAGTCGCGGGTAAACAATTTCGCCCATGTAAACCATTCGGCGGATGCTCCGCGGATCGGTGTGATGACCTGTATAAACGGCACAGGAATCCTGAACGCATGGCTGCGAAGAAATATCATGCCCGAAGGTACCGGATATGCCTCGATGAACGACCTCGCCGCCACGATACCCATAGGCTCTGATGGAGTCTCGATATTGCCTTTCGGCAATGGCGCCGAAAGAGTGTTGCGCAACAGACAGATCGGTTGCACAACAGCCGGTGTCGACTTCAACCGACACGACAGAAGACACCTTGTCCGCGCAGCCCAGGAAGGAATAGTTTTCTCTTTCATGTATGGAATAGAGATTATGAAAGAGATGGGACTGAACGTAGAGACAATACATGCCGGCAATGCCAACATGTTCCTCAGCGGCGTATTCCGCGACACTCTTGCCAATGTGACCGGTGCCTCGATAAAGCTTTTCGACACCGATGGAGCCGCCGGCGCTGCCCGTGCCGCCGGAATCGGAGCGGGAATATACGCAGACACCCGCGAGGCATTCGCGGCATTGAAACTGATAAGCGAAATCCAGCCTGATCCCAAAGCCTCCAGCGCGACTCTCGATGCATACATGCTTTGGAAAAACCGTCTCGATTCACAGTTGGTCAACCGATGACTCCAGGCTGACTTCCGTTCACATCAAGAACTTGTTAAAAGACAGACCGGTTTCGGGATTGAATTCCGAAACCGGTCTGTCTTTTAATGTACTCCGATTGTCTGTAATAACGAGGCGTTACGCGTACAGACAATCAGCGTTTGCTATACATATCCTCGTAATATCTCTCATAATCGCCGGAGGTGATATTGTCCATCCATTCCTGATTGTCGAGATACCATTTGACTGTTTTCTCGATTCCCTCTTCAAACTGCAGGGACGGTTCCCACCCAAGTTCTTTCTGAAGCTTGCGGGAATCGATGGCATAACGCATGTCATGACCCAGACGGTCGGTGACATAAGTGATCAGCTCGTCGCTATATCCTTCCGGGTTGCCGAGAAGACGATCTACAGTCTTTATGACAACCTTTATTATGTCTATGTTCTTCCATTCGTTGAAACCGCCGATGTTATATGTCTCAGCCACTTTCCCTTTGTGATAGATAAGGTCGATGGCTCGTGCGTGATCCTCTACGAACAGCCAGTCGCGCACGTTCTCCCCTTTTCCATACACAGGCAATGGCTTGCGGTGGCGGATATTGTTTATGAAAAGCGGAATCAGCTTTTCAGGGAACTGATACGGACCGTAATTGTTGGAGCAGTTGGTAACAAGTGTCGGCATTCCGTATGTGTCGTGATATGCACGAACGAAATGGTCGCTCGAAGCCTTTGACGCCGAATAGGGAGAATGAGGATTATACTTTGTAGTCTCCAGGAAGAAATCCGTGCCGTAGGCATGATGATGCTCGGAAGATGCCGTTGTGCTGAACGGCGATTCAATGCCCTCCGGATTTGTGAGTTCAAGAGCGCCATATACCTCATCCGTCGAGATATGATAAAAAAGCTTCCCTTCGTATTTTTCCGGCAAGGATTCCCAGTATTCTTTTGCCGCCTGAAGAAGTGCGAGCGTGCCCATCACGTTGGTACGTGCGAAAGTGAAGGGATCCTTTATCGACCTGTCCACATGGCTCTCTGCCGCAAGATGGATGATACCTGTGATTCCATTGTCACGGATTATCCTCCTCATCTCTTCCAGATCTGAAATATCACCCTTTATGAATTTATAATTCGGTTTGTCTTCGATATCCTTGAGATTCGCGAGATTCCCCGCATATGTGAGTTTGTCAAGGTTCACAATCTTATAATCAGGATATTTGTTCACGAAAAGGCGCACTACGTGCGAACCGATGAACCCGGCACCGCCGGTAATCAGAATGTTCTTCATTTTTTTCTTGTTTTTATCTACGTCTACTTTTATAACAATCAGAACGGGGATACGATCTCTCCCAACCGGGGATGCGCGGAATCTTTTTCCGACAGAATCATGTCTGCCGGCGCTATTTTCCAGTCTATGCCGAGTGTCTCGTCATTCAGCGAGATTCCTCCGTCGGCATGAGGAGCATAATAATTATCGCATTTGTACTGGAAAACAGCCTCTTCGCTGAGTACCGAAAACCCATGCGCGAAACCACGCGGAATAAAGAACTGAACATTGTTCTCTTCCGAAAGCTCGACAGCCACATGCTGACCGAATGTAGGTGAATCGCGGCGCAGGTCAACAGCCACATCGAGAACTCTTCCCTTTATACATCTCACGAGTTTCGCCTGTGCGAATGGAGGACGCTGGAAATGAAGACCCCTCACGACACCGTAGCTTGATTTCGACTGATTGTCCTGAACGAATTCAACCGGATATCCTACAGCCTCGTCAAAACATTTTTTACTGTAACTTTCGAAGAAATATCCGCGTGCATCGTTAAAGATTCTGGGACGCAATATCAGCAACCCTTCTATTTCAGGTTTTATAATTTCCATCTTATTTTCGTTTGAAATGCAAATTTAATAATTTTTTTGTAATTTTGTGGATGACATGTTTCTTAAAAGCTTCTTGACTATGGAGAAGATACAGGTAGAAAAACTGAGCCTCGCCGAACTCCGGGAGGTGGCTGTGCTTGCAACTGAAATCAATACCCGCATTCTGCCGCATATGGCGGATGACGAACTGTCGCGTATCACCGCTGTCCTGCGCGACGGCATGCTACGGAGCCGCAGAGCGCATTCGTCAAGAGGAATACCTCTTGCAATCCTTGCGCTTAAGACAGCCTGCGCTTTTGCCGACATGGTCGATCCGGACCACAATATCATAATCGCGATACTGCTTTACCCGCTGTATCACGAAGGATTGCAGCCTATCGATTCCATAAGAAAGGAATGGGGCGAGGACATTGCGGGGCTGCTTGAGGGAATTGCCAGTGTATCGAAATTCAGCAACCGCAATTCGGCACATAATCAGGAAAATTTCAGAGGACTTATGCTTGCGCTGGCTCATGACATCAGGGTCATCATCATCATGATTGTGGAAAACCTGATGCTGATGCGTTCCATAAATCATCATCCCGATGAGGAATGGGTGCGCAATGTGGCGTTTGAGGCAAACTGTCTTTACGCCCAGCTTGCACACAGGCTCGGTCTATACAAAATAAAGGGGGAGCTCGAGGATCTTTCTCTCAAATATACAAACCGGGAAATCTACACACAGATCGCCAGGAAACTTAACGAGACAAAACGCTCGCGCGACCAGTATATCAGCGAGTTCATAGCCCCGGTCAAGGAACGCCTGACAGATGCCGGTCTGACTTTCACAATCAAAGGGCGCACAAAATCCATTTCATCGATATGGAACAAGATGAAAAAGCAGAAGGTAGATCTCCCGGGAATCTACGATCTTTTTGCAATACGTGTGATTATCGACACTCCGCGTGAACGGGAAAAGCAGGATTGCTGGCTTGCATATTCCATTCTCGCCGACATGTATACGGCGAACCCCGCCAGAATGAAAGACTGGATAACTCTGCCCAAAAGCAACGGTTATGAAAGCCTTCATGCCACAGTCATGGGTCCGGGACAGAAATGGGTCGAGGTGCAGTTCCGCACGGAAAGAATGGATCTCGTGGCGGAAAAGGGTCTTGCCGCCCACTGGCGTTACAAAGGGGGGAAAGGCGACAGCTCCGACAAATGGATGAACAATATCCGCGACATCCTTGAGACGGCCGACGGTCCGATGGAGTTGATGAAAAATTTCAAGATGGATCTTTACGACAAAGAGGTCTTCGTCTTTACTCCGCGTGGCGACCTCTATCGGCTTCCTCTCGGTGCGACGGTGCTTGATTTTGCATTCAACATCCATTCCAAACTCGGCTGCACATGCGTCGGTGGCAAGGTCAACGGACGTAACCGCAAA
>CAMWMW010000110.1 GCA_947175455.1 uncultured Porphyromonadaceae bacterium
CTGCAAGTCCGTATGCCTTGTCGTCTTCATTCAGATATGTGAGGGTCATTGTGCTCATAAATTGTTTTTTTCTTACTTGATAACAAGCGGAGAGAAAATATGGTTTGCGATTCTCTTCGATGCGGCGGTCAGAATGTCACACCGAAGCCTGCCGCGAGTCTGACGCCCTGCTGAGGAAGTCCGGGCAGAAGCTCGTCGTGGCGGTTGAGGAGGTTGTCAGCCTGCACCCATACCGTGAAATTCGAGGTTATGCCGTAGGAGGCGCCGAAATTGAGATAGGTAATGTCGGGGAGTCTCTTCGACACGAGTATGTCTGCATTCGAAATCAGCCCTCCCTGATAATTGCCGACGGTATAGATGTTGCGTACACCGCGGTAATCATAGCTGAGTTTTAGTTTGAGCGTGCTCCACGGGTTTGTCTCTGCCGAGAACGCCGCTGTCCACCTCGGTCTGTCATAGCCGTTGAAATAACCTTTTGTACCGTTCTGGGGCTGGTAATTCCCTTTCGCCTCAAGCTTGATGATTCTGCCAAGGTCGTATGCCATGCGCAGACCCAGGCTGAATCCGCTGAGGTTACATGTGTGGCTGTCGCTGTAGGAATATCGGATGGGACTTTCTGTTCCGTTCTCCATCACTGATTCCGGCAGACCGGGAGCAACCTGGTTCAGATAATTGAGGCTTTGCTGATACCATCCGCCGAGATATTCCCCGCGAGAGATCCGGAAAGCGAAGTCCGCGCCAGCCGAGAATCCGGAGAAGGGACCGAAAGTCACCCCCAGACTGCCGTCCAGGGGGGAATACACCGGGCGGGAACCGCCCGGAATAGGATTCTGGTAATAGTCGCGTTCATAGTTTGCCGCAAGTGTGTTAAGCCTGCTGCCTCCGAGAGCGTGAAGATAAAAAGATACCGGACCCGCGAGGTAATCCAGCCTGATATCAGGCGCTATGTGGAGAAAGCTGTATCGGTCTCCATCTTCGCCGGCGTTGAAAGCAAGGTCGAGATCGGCTCCTATGCGCACCAGAAGGCGGTCGCGCGAGAAACTGTAATAGGGTGTAAGAGTCACCATTCCGTACTTGTCGGGCTGTCTTGGATGATACCCCCCTACATAAAACGACTCCGGATACAGGAGAATGTCAGCGTTCATGTCGATGCCTATTGTCGATCTGGAAGATGTGGGGAAAGCCACGCCGCCGTTCAGGTTTATGTCGGTTTCGCGTCCGCCCGAAGCCCTGAGAAATCTTATCCGGTTATCATCAGCCGCCCCTGTAAATGCTCCGGTTCCGGGAGTGTAAACGGATCTGTAGCCGAAATATCTCACTCCCGCTCCCGCGTTCCATCTCACTTCATCCGTGCGGTCGGGCGATTGCCAGGAGAATCTCGCGGATATGTCGTTTAGAGTCTGTGTCGGAGCTTCGGGTGCGTTTTCCGGGGAGAATGCTTCCCATTGCGGATTGTATCCGTAATAGTTGAAGTTGCCGATATGCCAGTCTACCGCACCGCTCAGCCTTCCTTTTCCGTTGAAGTCGTGCGAGCCGTAGAAGCCTATGGACTCGTCGTAACGGTACATGCGGGTGTCTTTCATGAGCTCAGACACCTCCGGTTTCCACAGCGAGGTGGAATTGTGCTGCAGGCGCACGCCGAATGTCGTGTTCCGGTCGTCAATGAAGCGGTATCCTGCACTCAGGGTGGAGTTCAACCAGCTTCCGGCTCCGAGATCGAGATACCCTCTGGAATCAGAATATTCCCGGGTATCGCGCCATCCTGTGGCGGGAAGGGGAAGGAGACTCGGGGCGAATGCAGCCGGAACGCTTCTCCCGTCATAAGAAAGCGGGTTTGTCTCCAGCGAGAACTTGACCTGTCTGGGGAAAGAATTTATGCGGTCGAGCCGAAATACCTCCGGCACATATTTCCCGTCTACGGAAATCGACTGGTTGTATTGAGCCGCGGCGGGTAACACCGAGACGGCGGCAATGGCGGATATTATATGTTTCTTCATTATTTGAGAGCGTTGAGGCGTGATTTTATTGAATTAAGGATTTCCGGCTCGTTTCCGGGATAATTCTCGCGCAGGCTTTGCAGATATTCTTTTGCGAGATAAGCCTTGCCCTGACCGTTATAGGCATCGGCAAGGAGGATGAATCCGCGGGCGAGCTGGAACTCATGAGGAGTCCCGGCTTCTGTGAATTCAAGCAGAACCTTCTCCGCATTGGTAAAATCCTTGTTGTCGATATAATATTGTCCGAGTTCTACCGCAGCTTTGGCTCCGGCGAGACCGGCGGGATTTGCCGAGAGAGAGGAAAGCATGTCGAGAGCTTCCTCCGTATTTCCGGAACGGAGCATTGCCTGAGCCTCGATAAGCTGCATCTCCTCTGCCTGGTCAGCGCCTATGCCGCCGTTGTTGCGTGCTTTGCGCGCGTATTCGATACGTTCTGAATCGGATTGCGACGTGCGTGCGATACCGGCATATGCGTCAGCCATGAAATCGGTTTCTCCGGTGTTCGCCAGTGCTTTGTAGACATCTGTAGCTTCCGGGGCGCGACCCGGTATGTCATTCTCCAGAATCTCGGCACGGAGGAGGAGGGCTTCGGGATATTGCACGGAATGAGGACGTGCTTCAGCGAGATGTGCGAGAGTTTCCTCCGCTTCCACAAACTTTCCTGAAGACTGGAGCGAATTTGCGATGTCGAGCAATACCGGAGCGAGGTATTTGCCGTCAGGATAGTCACGCACATAGTTTCTCAGAAGAGTTATGTCTTCGATATTCTCGGCATAGGCGGTCTCCGCGCTGTCGAATGCGAGCTGTTCCATTTCATCGGCGTCAAGCTGTTTTGCGTCCGGAACACTGCGGAGGAATTCCGCATACTGCGGCAGTTCGCCTCGTGAAGCATAATATTTTCTCAAGTCATCGTTGGCAATCGATGCCTCCTCGCTTGACGGCCAGGTGCGGATTATTTCCTTGTAAGTGTCGGCTGCCTGTTCCTGTTTTCCTGCTTTGGAATAAGTCAGTGCAAGGTTGATCATGGCTTTTCTTGCCTGCACAGACTTGGGATATCTGGATGCAAGCCGGCTGAAAGCGTCAGCCGCCATGTCATTCCGGTCTATTGCCTCATATGTCAGGGCTTTCTCAAGAAGCACATTGGGCATCCATTTGGAATCCGGGAAATTGTTTTCAATCTCGGCAAGCTCTTTTATTTTTCCGTTCACGTCCCCGTCAAGACCGAGCATGACAGCGTGGCGGTAGGAAGCATAATCCGCGTCTGAAGCATTCTCCGCTTTCGCACGTGCATATGTGTCGCGGGCTGTCCGGTAGTCTCCCGTATAATACTGGCAGTCCGCCATTCTTGTGACAGCATCCGCCTTCAGGGTTGCGGGAAGGGCGGGGGATGCCGCCAGAGCCTTTGCGAACTCACGTGCGGCAGCCGCATATTTCTCCTGCTGATATTCGGAATAAGCGAGATTATAAAGAGCCAAAGTGCGGTTCGAAGAGTTGTTTTCCGATTTGAGGAAAGTATTGTATGCCGCAGATGCCTTGGTGTAATTCCCCTGCGAATACTCCGCATCGCCGAGCCATATCTGGGTCTGCGCGGCGAGTCGGCGGTCATGCGAGGCAAGCTCAAGCGAGCGGTTGAAGAACCCGGAAGCCTCCTGCGGACGACCGTTGGTCATCGATTCGATTCCCAGTTCGTAGAGAATCTTCTGTTTGGCGGCAAGCACGTCTTTGGACGGGCGTCTTATCTTCTCGATGCTTGCAAGGGCTTTGGTATAGTTGCGCTCGTTGTAATATGCAGTTGCCAGATATTCCTCTACCTTGGGAGTATATTCCGAATTCGGATAAAGTTTGATAAAGCCTTCCAGCATGTCTACCGAAGAGGAGAACGGCACCTTGCCCCCTCTTGTCAAGGCTGCCACATAGTTGTAGAGGGCAACTTCCGACACATTGCGGTCATAATCCATGCGTGCCGCCTTCTCGAACGCCATTGCGGCGGCATCATCGTTGCCTGTCTTCACATCGCATTGTCCGAGATATAGCCATGCGCTTTGGGCAAGGTCATTGTCAAGTTCCGTAAGAGTGGCGAATTTTTCGGCAGCCGCGGCGTAGTCGCCATCTGTGTAGTCGGCGACGGCAAGTGCGTATATGGCGTCAGGAGCCGGCGAGCCGTCAGTCAGCGAAGTGTATTTTTTCAAGAAAATCCTCGCCTGCTGATAGTCGCCCAGTTTGAAGAAGCTGAGACCGGTAATGCGGTTCAGCTCAGGTGCGAGCTCCGGATCGGAGAGTGAGCGGAGAAGTTCCTGTCCCTTTGCCGCCACGCGGTCGTATTCTCCCCGGTTATAGTCTATCTGAGTCATGTAATATGCCGCTTCAAGACCTCTTTCTCCGCTTCTCACTTTTGAGAATCCGGAGTATGCTTTATCGTAGTCGCCGTCGATATAGTCGAGATAAGCTGTGTAGAATGTGTATGCCTCGCGGTAAAGACGATTCTCCTTCAAGGCTTTCAGACTCTGTCTTGCCTCGGCGTAATGTCCGGTCTTGATCTGTGTCAGCGCATGCCGGTATGTGTAGAGGGCGAAGTCTTCTCTGTTCAGGCGGTCGAAATCTATGCCGTCGTATTCCGTCAGGGCGTCGGGCCAGAGGTGATGGAAAAAGAAATAGTCACCCACGGAAAGTCTTGCTTCGAGAGCATGGGTGGATGCGGGGTAATCTCTGATGAAATTACGAAGCAGGGTGACGCATTCCGCATCGCCGCGTTCGTAATATGCACGGGCAAGCATGAACACGTATTCCTCTTTTTCGGTCTGGTTAAGGATAATGCCCTTGGTGTTTAGCTCGTTCAGCTGGTCGATCACTCCGGGGTAGTTTCCGCTTGAAAGCATGGTGCGGGCGCGTTCCAGATAACCTGCCGCAAGGGGAGAGAACCTTTCGGGAGACGCGCTGACCTGCGCTGAGGCGGCAGTAGCTGAAACCGCTGCTATCAGCGATATTATAAATTTATTCATTGTTATTGTCGTTTCAAGTTTCAGATTGTCAGTTTTTGTAATGCCGCTCCTTCACGATTCCATGGCGAAATGCGTAGAGAAGTTCTGACAGTTCGTCGATCTGCGCCTGCAGTTCTTTCCCTTTGTCAGTGTCGCGCACGCGCATCCGGTGTCTTGACAGTTCCACGATCTGTGTTGTGGAAACGATGTCGGAGCCGTTTCTCACAGCCTCCTCCGCAGAGGTGAACGGCTCATGCTGAACGAGCTGGAAACCGCTGCTGTGGAACACAAGCGTGTATCCGGCGATGCCGGTGGTATTGTGATATGCCTTTGCGAAACCGCCGTCGATGACCATCATTTTCCCGTTGGCGCGTATGGGACTCTCTCCCTTTGCCGCCCTTACCGGAACATGACCGTTGATTATATGGCGGTGTTCACCCTCGACTCCGAACGCATCGAGAATCATGTCGCATACCTCCTCATTGTTCCGGAGCTTGAAATACCACCCCTTCTCCTCGACATGTGTTGCGGGATCGTCAATGAAATATCGTTCGAAAGTCGCCATCTTGGAGTTGTCGAAAAGGGGCGCGTCCGGTCCGCGCCACAGATACCAGAAGAAATCGCGGGCATATTTGCGTTCCTCTTCCGAAGAATCATCGTTGAACGCCTCGCGCATTGTCATTCCTATTTTATGCAGCAGCTCGCGGCCTTTGTATTTCTTTCCGCATACCTCCACCTCTTTCATCGTGCCGTCTTCATTGAGAGGCAGGGAAGCGTGGAAGAGAAGGTTTGAGTTGTATATGCCATACATGCATCCGTTGGAGAAGAGGCAGTCGATATGCTTCATCAGCTTGTCGCTGACGCTGAATGAATGACGGAGTTTGTCGACAAGCTCCCTCTCCTCGGCAGTCAGTGCCGTCGGGTCAGCCGGATCGAGTGTCGGGAAATTGGTGTCGTTGAGAGGATATTCCTTTCCGTCGAGGGTGACGGTTCCTTTCTCCTTGTCGATGCGCGACAGCAGATCGCGGTCGGCGAGTCCCCATTCGGGATGTTCTTTTGCCATCTGCGCCTCCAGCTTAAGCTGGATTATTGCAATCGCCTTGTGCATGCGGCCTATCAGGAGTCTGGATTTTTCTGTAAAGGCGTTCTCCTCGTCTTCACCTGCGATATGTGGCATGAAACGTGTGCAGGGGTCATCTCCGTAAGTCTCCATGGCGAAGGTTGCGAGCGGCACCATGTTTATGCCGTAGCCGTCTTCAAGTGTCGCCATGTTGGCGTATCTCAGAGAGAGTCGCAACACGTTCGCCATGCAGCATTCGTTGCCTGCCGCCGCTCCCATCCACAAAGCGTCGTGGTTGCCCAACTGTATGTCGAACCTGCCGTAGTCGCAGAGAATATCCATGAT
>CAMWMW010000111.1 GCA_947175455.1 uncultured Porphyromonadaceae bacterium
GACCTGCTGAATGGTCACTCCCTCTACTGCGGTCTTGACCTGTTCTGCGGTTGTGACAGTCTTCGCGAGCTTGGTCGCTATCCTGTCGAGAATTGAAGCGGACACCCCCGGAAATTTGGTTGTGAGGGCTTCGAGTATTTCTTTCTTCATTGCAATGTGGTATTTTACTAATCAGTTAACGCACAAATTTACAAAGATTTTTTTAGTGATTACAATAAAATCACTAAAATCCAAGCACAATTCCTAAAAACATTCTATAAACACATTATTTAGCATATTTGGCTACCATAAGCTATTATAAGTTAAAAATCATGTGTTCGGTTAATTTTTCTCTCAAAAGATGAAGTATTAACCAAATAGTTAATGTAGCTTTGTGTCGTGAATATGAACCACGGGCGTTCAGCCCCTCTAAAACTTGAAAATTATGGCATCTGTTTCCGCTTACCCCTCCTCCTACATCAACCGCAACTACCTCATCAAGGTCAACGGTCTTTCGCCCTCCGGCGACAAGCTGAACGTGTTGGTCGGCGTTTCCGGCGCGATTGCCCTCATCGGGGAGGAGCTGTTCTACAAGTTTGTCGGTCGTGCCGAGCGCGATATCCAGCACGACATTACCCACTGCAAGCTCCGCCGTGGTATCAAGTTCTCATTCTACCGCAAGTAATCAACCTTTTAAACTCTCTGTTATGAATTCAACTGCTCAAAAAATTATCGATGCCCTCTCCGGGGAGGAAGTTGTTCTACTCCTCGACACTATCCGCTACGGCGCATGGGGCGACTGCGACAATGAGTTCCGGGATGAAGCCGGAAACATAGAGACCGTTCACTGCTATGGCTATTGCACAAATGACGCACACCGTGGCGGTCGTTTCAAGGGTCGCAAGGTCTCCGCTATGTTCCGCTCCATCTACAAGAAACTATGCCCCGACGATGGAATTGGTCGCCACCTCGCTCATGTCTCCGATTGGTGGGGAGACGGTTCGGGCGATATGCTCTTTCTCCGCGATGGGGTGTATCAGGAATTCGAGGAAGTAGCTAAAAATTGGAAATAAAAACCGGGGCGGCTTCCGGGTCGCCCCTCAAAATAGATTGAAATGGGAAAATTACGCAATCTTGAAATGCTCCGCTTCGAGAATTGGCTTTGGGAGCATTATAACCCTGCCGAGGTCTTCGAGGACTGGGCAGAAAAGACTACCGAGGCTGTCATGGCTCTTGCCGTCGCTGCCGATCTCGATCCTTCGGCCATTGTTCTTCCTCTTTCGGAAGAAGGTATCTACCGACCTTTGTGTGCGATACATGACCTCCTGCGCATTCCCGTGGAGGAACGTGCCTATGGTGTAATAAGCGACGTGTTTTATCCGGGTGTAGCTCTGACTAAGGACGAGCTACGGTGGGTTGCTCTCCACATACAATCGGCTCTTATCCCTGCTGGTTGAAAAAAGATAACCCATTCGGTTATCCCTTTGGTTATCTCTGTTTGCTTTTCGGTAATGCGGGGATAACCGAAATTCGTAAAAAGATAACCGAAGATAACTCTATAGTAAAGGAAAGTAAAGTATATGTATTGGTTATTGTAATAACCATATAAAAAAATCTCCCTACGGGAGACAAAAGCCGCCCTCTCGGTTGTTTCGGGTTATCCGCCTGCATCATCGCGCAAGGGAGGCGAAAAATATAAAAACATGGGAGTAATCGCAAAATCCGGCGTAAAGCCAAAAAAGACGGGCGACCGCTTCGTCTATTCCGTGATGTTCTTCGGAGCGCCTATACCTGGCAAGCCTCGACAGAGGCTCTTCCTGTTCTCGTCGCTTGCCGCCATCTACGAGGTCTTCTCCGTAGATCAGATAGGCTGCACTCTCGGACACCTCTACAACCTCAAAGTGCCGGACGGTTCTGCCTTTGCCGGAAAGCGTTGCATCATCAAGCGTGAGCCTGTGGCCTCAAAGCGTCAGAAACGGCTTTGATTTCGCTTTCCGGCCCTCTGGCGGTCTCTTGCCTGTTTCGTGGCTCTCTCGTGCGACAGCGGCGAAATTTAGCGGCTTCTGCGTATTCTCGAATTATTAACGTAACTTTGTAATCTAAATCTCTGAACTGCTTATGTTAGGAGCAATAATCGGCGACATCGTTGGCTCGCCTTATGAATTCGCCAACACATCAAATCCTCGCTTCCCTCTGTTCTCGAAGGACAGCTCTTTCACCGACGACACCATCTGCACGATAGCTGTCGCTGATGCCCTTGTGCGTGGCTCTGATTTCGGGGAGACGCTCCGGGAGTGGTGTCTGCGCTATCCCAATCCGAAGGGCGGCTATGGTGGCTCGTTCAATGCGTGGCTGCACTCCGAGAATCCCCAGCCCTACAACTCTTTCGGCAATGGTGCCGCCATGCGTGTGTCTCCTGTAGCTTGGGCGGCACAATCGGAAGCCGAGGCTCTGCGTCTCGGTCTCGCTTCGGCTGCTCCAACCCACAATCATGTGGAGGGGCTTATCGGGGCTTCGGTCGTGGCTCGTGCTATCTATCTGCTTCGCACGATGAACCGACCCTCGTTCCTCAATGGAGAGGTGGTTGACCTCGTGGCATCGCATTATGGAGAGTATTGGAGTATGCACGTTCCTCCTCGTGGTGTCTTCGATGAGACTTGTCAGGGCTGCGTTCCTCTTGCTTTCCTTATCTGTTCCGAGTCTGATGGCTTTGTAGAAGCAATTCGCCGGGCTGTCCTGTATGGTGGCGATTCGGACACCCTCGCAGCGATCGTCGGTTCTCTTGCCGAGGCTCGGTGGGGTATCCCTGCCGAAATCCGGGAGAAGGCTCTGTCGATGCTCCCTGTGGAAATGCAGAACGTGATTGTTGAATTTGAAAAATGCTATAAAAAATGAATTTCGATCGTGATGAATTGTTGAAGTGCTGTCGCTACTACAAGGGCGAAAGAGAGAACCCCTTTGCTCTTGTCTCTCTCGGTGCTGCCTATTTCTTGTGGATGGTCGAGCATGATTGGGTCGAGCGCGAAATCGCAGACGCTAAAGCGGAGACCCTTTCTGATGAGTCTTCTGATATCTTGAACGAGTATCGTGAAGCCGGGCTTATTGATTTTGAAAAATCGGACGGCGTGTGGGTCGGTCTAAAGGCTTCACTCTATCGCCTGTTGCAACATTGGAATGAGGGGGTTGCTTCCTCGGAAGATTGGGCGCAATTCTACAATGAGTGGAAAAGTGCGCGGCTCTGATTCTGTCTGAAAATATAAACGAGGACGGTGGCTTTGCGGCTTCCGTCCTCGTGGCTTTTATTTAAATTTGGCTTTGTACCCTCGTGGGGTTGATTGCATCTCGAAGTCTCGAGCGCGATGACCGAGAACCTCGACCTTGACAAACCATCTGTCTTCTTTGGCATCCCACCGGGCAGATATGATTCTGAATTCGGTGTCTCGCTGCAAGAAGACCTCTGCTTCTCCGATTGAGAGTGTGTGGCTCGTTCCGTCCCAATATCTGCCGTTTGTGACCTTGCGGTTGTAGTGGTTGAATGGGGCAGCATACATCGCCTGTGTTCCTTTCGGGCAGTATATCTCAAGACGCACCTTTGGCTGTCTGTATTTGTTGTCACCTCCTGTTCCGCTGAAGCTGTGCTGTCGGTGTGAGCCGCAGGAGAGTATTGAGGGGTCGATGCCTTTCCTGCCGACGAGCTGTCTTGCTCTCCAATCTGTGAACCATGCAATCTTTTCCTCGAGTTCTTTTTTCCTCTTGGCTGTCATGCGACCTTTGGCAGTGTATCGGTCAGTAATCTTCCGGGTGTATTCCTCGATTTGAGCTTGCAGGGTGTCGGGGTCAAGCCCTCCGGCTTTCAATGCCAAGAATGCAGCCCTTTCGTCTCGATATAACCACATATCATGATTGAGCTTTGCCTGTCCGATAACCCTTGACAATGCTCTTGTGTGGCGTTCTGCCTTTTCTGCGTAGCTCAGGCTCGACTCAAGATATCCATCCATTCCTCGCAGCCATTTGGTGAGGTAGCCGGAGGCTTCTGTATAGTCTTCTGCGGCTTCCTTGAATGCTTGGGTGGCTGCTTGATAAAGTCTCGATGCTTCATCGAATAGTTCACTATTCTCTGCTTCCATTGCATCTCTGAAAATCTTAGCCGCTTTTCTCCGTGTTTCTGTAAAGCATTCGTCTCCAAACTGCACGGCTTCTTCGGTTGATGCGCTTGCCAATTTTGCGGCTTTCGCGGCTTCTCTCTTGGCTTTTGCCGCTTCGAGGGCGTTCTTTTTGAGACCTGCATTGTAAACGTAAAATTGCGCCTTGCTCTTGTCTCCGGCGGCTTGTGCTGCGATGGCTTTGTCAAGAAGACCCTCGAAGTCCTTGCTCTTTGTCTTGAATGCCTTAAGCGCAGCGATGTCTGTCTCGATGTTTTCCCATTCGATCAAATCCTGCGCCTTGTCCACAAGTTTGAGATAGGATTTCTGCGCCACCTCCCATGTCTTGTATTTGACCAGTCCTTTGGTCGCCATGTAGTTGGCTTGCCATTCGAGGCTGTGCTTAAGGTGTCCGAGGTTTGTCTTCGTATCAAAATCTCCCCAGCCCTTTGCCTTGAAGTCATCGAGCTTGCTGAGGATTGAAGCCTTGACCGTCTTGAGGTCATTAAGGCTGAATGTCTTGTGCCATTCGTGGACATCGGGGATAATGTCAGCAAGGGCTTTTTCCTCGTCTCGGATAGCCTTGATTGCCTGTGCGACCCTCTTGGCTTCGTCTCGCATCTTGCCGAGGTTGTTGTCGGCGATGATTTTCTCAAGCACGGAGAAGTCCACGTCGTTGGGATACTCGGAGCGCAACTTGAGTACGTTGTTCGCCACGAGACATGTGTTCCTGTCTCTCGTCTGCTTGGCTTCCCATCGTTGCTTGATGTCGGCGATTTCTTTCGGGTCTCGCTCCATGTGCTTCTTGGCTCGTTTTTGGTAGAAGGCAATCCGGGAGTTGATTCCCTCGAAGTGTTCCGGGTTGTTGTTGGCGAGCATTTCTTCGAGCCGTTCCTTGACCTCTTTGGGGAGGTATCCGTCATCGATCGCTGCGGCAAGGTTGCGCAGTCGGGTCTCGTTCCACCTCTGCTGAATGTCGATGCCTTCTTCCGGCTTGCGGTTGGCGTGTCGCTCTGCGGCGATTTCGAGCGGTGTCTTTTGCGGTTCTGTGGCAATGCCGAGGATTCTGTCCACAACCTTGCGGTTATCCTTGACGAAATAGGGCAAATTTCCGCCCATCTCTATTCGGTCGGCGTGTTCTTCCACCCAGCCCTTAAAAGCATCAGGAACGTCACGCACGGCGTTCACAGAGCCTTTCTTCGGCTGCTCTCCGGCAAGGATGCGCTGTGTGTCCTCCGCCATCTCGTCATCGGTCTTCAGAACCGTAACGACGTGGCAGCGGCAATGGGGATGCCACCCGGTAAACTTGAAGTCTTTCGGGTAGCGTCCTTTCAGTTTGTCGCAGATGTCGGTCAGCGGCACTCCGTTCAGCGTATGGTTGTTGCTCAGTTTGATTTCGATGCCCACTACGAATCCCATCTGCTGCCAGCGCAGGTGGTCGCTCGTGCGGTATGCGATGTTGGTCTCTGTACAGGCAAGTCTCCGGGCGTTCTTGTAGCTGCTGCGGTAAACTCCGCGACCGGGATGGTAGTCTCGAGCGGCTTTCGACAGCTTGAGGTTGCCGTGCTTGTCTCGCACTCGTCTGAACAGCTTGTCGGGGTGCTGTAGGTACTGCCGGAGGCTGCGCGACATCTGATCCGCGCTTTCCCCGGTGCGGATTCCCAAGTCAAGCCCCAACTCTATCTCTCGCTTGAAGGCGGTGGTGTATCGCCACACCCTGTCGGAGAGGTTCAGACCCTGCTCCTTGCGTTGCAGAAATGCGTCGAGAGCCGCTCCGTTGGTCGAGAAGTAGCGTCGGTATTGCTCCTTGCTCAAATCGCCGACACGGTCTCCGAAAATGCGCGACACGAGGGCATTGTTCTTGTTGTTGCTCAATGTCCACGAAGACCGCACTCCGTTCACGATGGTTGTCTCCATCGACTCTTGCAGGGCGGTCATCAGTCGCTCGATCTGCTTTTTGGTCTCCGGGTAATCATCGAAGCTGAAGATGCGGTCTTCGGGCAGGGGGGATTTTATGGACACACCAATCTTGGCGGCTTCCTCGGCAGCTTTCTTGAAGACGCGGTCTATGCGCGTACCGATCGCCGCCATGTTGCGGAGGTGCGTCTTGTCGTAGTCAGTTGGCTTTGGCATCGGGTTCTGTTGTTCGTTTCTTGAAATGGTCGCTGCACTGGTATTCCGACAGGAACTTGCAGAACTTTCCGTATTGGCTCTTGGGGTCGTGGGGGCATCGGCAGAGTATCAGATGTCCGT
>CAMWMW010000112.1 GCA_947175455.1 uncultured Porphyromonadaceae bacterium
GAGTGAGGAGAACGCCGAGGAGAACAATGACTGAAAGACTGTTTGCTTTTAAACAGTTTCTTAAATAAATTTCAAATTCGATAGAAGTTATGAAAACAATTGAGCTTAACATTCAGGATGCAGTTTATTTTGCAGACAAACAATATGAAGCCCTGAAGGATGAGACTGTTCAGGCTCTTGCCACCCTTGAGGAGGGCACAGGCGCGGGCAACGATTTCCTCGGCTGGCTTGATCTTCCTTCCAAGACACCTGCCGAACTCGTTGAGCGTATCGAGGCTACCGCCGCACGTCTTCGCGAGAACTGCGACTATGTGGTTTGTGTAGGTATCGGCGGAAGCTACCTCGGCGCAAAAGCGGTAAATTACGCGCTTGCTGATTCCTTTGCCGATTTCTATGCTCCCAAGCCCAAAGAGCCGAAGGTGATTTATGCAGGTCAGAACATCGGAGAGGAATATCTTGCGGAATTGCAGAATCTGCTTAAAGACAAGAAATTCGGTATTATCGTAATCTCCAAGTCCGGCACGACTACAGAGCCTGCGATCGCGTTCCGTCTGTTGAAAGACCAGCTGGTTGCCCAGGCAGGTAAAGAAGAGGCAAAGAACCTCATTGTCGCCGTTACAGACGCCGCACGAGGCGCACTCCGCCAGATGAGCGATGAAGAGGGCTATGAGACTTATGTGATTCCGGACAATGTGGGCGGACGTTTTTCTGTGCTCACCCCGGTGGGACTTCTTCCTATCGCGGTTGCGGGTCATGACATCAGGAAACTGCTTGCCGGCGCGGCGGAAATGGAGAAATCCACTCTTCACGCCTCTGATTCCAATATCGCCCAGACCTATGCTCGTCTTCGCAATGCCCTCTATCGCAGCGGAAAGAAAATAGAGATTCTGGTCAACTTCGATCCCAAGCTTCATTATGTTTCCGAATGGTGGAAACAGCTTTATGGAGAAAGCGAAGGTAAGGACGGCAAGGGTATTTTCCCGGCGTCGGTAGACTTCACGACAGACCTTCACTCCATGGGTCAGTGGATTCAGGACGGCGAGCGCACAATCTTCGAGACTGTTATCTCCGTTGCGAAGCCGGCTGTAGAGCATCGTGTGCCTATGGACGCAGCCGACCTTGACGGCATCAACTACCTCGCAGGCAAACGCATCGACGAAGTGAACAAGATGGCGGAACTCGGAACCAAGATGGCGCATGTGGACGGTGGCGTTCCCAACATGCATATAACTCTTCCCGCAATCGACGAGCATTCACTCGGTCAGCTTATCTATTTCTTTGAGAAAGCCTGCGGCATCAGCGGTTATCTTCTCGGTGTGAATCCGTTCAACCAGCCGGGAGTGGAGGCATATAAGAAAAACATGTTCAAACTTCTGAAGAAACCGGGTTATTGATTTTTTTGCGGATAATCAATAAAGATCAGGATATATACAACAAAAGGGGGGCAGCAATGACTGCCCCCCTTTATTCTTTTATTGTATATGTTCATCTCGGGTATTAATTGATACGGAGAGAAGTCAGATCCAGTCGTTCTGGCGTTCCCTGACAGCCATTGACTCACTCAGAAGTCGGATAAATTCCTGTGCGGCTCGTTTGCGGTAGGTTCCGCGAAGAGTGTGTACACAGCCGGCAAGTTCGTTTTCAGGGAAATCGAGGGGTATTGCCTTTACTCCCGATTCGTTGTGTATGGTGGCCTCGGCAAGCACAGACACAAGCATTGTCTGTCTGATTATCTTAAGCAGTATGTTAACTTCATTCAGCTCTATCTTTATCCGGAAATCGTAACCCGCAGGCTTGATGAGCTCGAATGCGTTGCGTGCCTGCAGTCCGCGCGAGGGGAGGGCAAGATCGTATCTCTGCAGTTCCGACAAGGTGACGCTCTCTTTTTCAGCCAAAGGATGATCCTCGGCAACGATGGCTGCGAGATAATTCTGAAAAAGGATGTGTGATTCATCCCCGTCTTCAGGTTTCCACGGTCTGAATGCCAGAACGAAATCAACTTCTCTCGATTTCAAAAGTTCCATAAGTTCTGCCATCGGACGGTAGCAGATATTCAGTTTTATGTCGGGATACATCTTGCGGAACATTATGAGAGTCTCGGTGAGTATGGGGCTGAAAGAATAGGTCACACCGATGTTGAGGGTTCCGGCGGTCATGTTGTTGAGGTCCGATATGCGTGCGGCGCAGAGCTCCGCGGAGTTGACGGTGTGCCGGGCGTAGGGGAGCATCTCTTCTCCCGCCTCAGTCAGTGAGACGCTATGGCTGCTGCGGATAAACAGAGGGGTGCCTAATTCGGTTTCAAGCTGTTTTATCTGTTGCGACAATGTGCTCTGTGTTATGCATAGAGCTTTTGACGCCTCCGAGAAACTCAATGTCTCGGCTGTCTTTATGAAATATTTCAGTTGACGTAGTTCCATAATGTTATCGTGTGGCTTGGAATGATATTTTTTTCAAGAGAAATATAGGTATGGTGGCGCCTACCGCCATTACGAGCAATATGCATACGCAGGTAAATGAGTTTGAGGCGAAAAGATAAAAGTAGCGGTCGAACTGCTCTTGACCGGCGCTGAGCACGCATAGTGCCGCACCTGCAAAAGAACGGTAGGCGTACATGCCCGGAATCATCGGGAGAAGTGCCGGGAAAAGGCATGTCTCCGGCGGTGTCTTCACCACCGGAGAGAAGACTACGGCGAGGATGCCTACCATGAACGCGGCGATGAGCGAGGCGGTGACTATGTGCAGTCTCACACCGAATTCAGGAGTCATCAGCATGAATCTGACGGCATGTCCGATTGCGGCTATTGCGGCGCAATAAAGATATGCCCTTGCCGGGGGACGGCTGATAGCTGCAAAACCGATAGCGGCTATCGCTGAAAACAATGCATCCTCTAAAATTTTTTCCAACATAATGTCTAAAATCCGTTTGGAATCTGTTTCTAAATTACTTATCAGTCTGAAATTCCTTCGATGTTTCCGTTCAGAACATTCCGGCGTTCATCATGAACATTGCGGCACACAACCCGATCGACAGGCATCCGGTGATTACCACAGCATCGAAGAAACGGCTCATGGAGCAGATGTAGTATCTGTAAAGCATGTCGCTGAAAGAATTCAGCAATGGAATCCCCGGAACGAGATATAGAACGCTCGTTCCCAACGCGATGTCAGGGGTGCTTCCCAGAGCGAAAAGGGAATCGGTGGCACCAAGCACTGCCGAGACAAAAGCGCATATCGCCACAGTGGCGCGGATGTCGACTTTTTTTGAAAGCAGTTGGGTCTTAAGCCAGTATCCCGCCATAGTCGCCATAAACACCACCCCCATCGCAGTGATGTCGCCACCGAAAAGCCGGCAGAAAGAGGCGTTGGCAAGAGACACAAGCAAAAGCACGGTCCATGGGTTCTGGCGGTCGTTGGTGACAATTTCCCTGAACCGTTCTTCCGCCTTATTAAGACTGATGCGTTTCTCGGCTATTGCCCAGCTGAGCTCGCTCAGACGTGTATTGATATTGAAACTGATAGGCGTGTGGCGTATTGTGGATACGGAAGTTACGAAGTCTCCTCCTTTTTTGTCTCTTACCGAGATGTGCACGTGACGCGGCATGATCGTAATGTCTACGGTCTTGCCGTATGCGCGGGCAATGCGTGTCACATTCTTTTCAAGTCGCACGCAAGTCGCACCGCATCCGAGTAGCCATGAGCTGTAGTCAGACAGAAACATACATACCTTCTTTACATCCGGTTCGTAGGTTTCTTTAAGTGGAATCTCTGTCATTTATTTATGGAAGAGAGGTTTTAATCAATATCTTCATCGCTGCCTCGCGGGTCTCCCGGTACAAAAAACTCTTCTCTTTCGCTACCGATTTCGAACGGACGGAAATGGAAGCGTTCCCTGCGGGAGGTGTGTAGAAATATTATCGTTCTGGTAATAACTGCCAGAATAAGGATTCCAACGATCAGCAACCAAGTTAATAACGGCATGTCCATAGTTTTAGTTTTTTGAATGTTTCTCAGCATCTGCTTGAGGTCAGACAGGTGCTTTTTGAATTGTTTCTGCAAAATAACAATCGGAAACATTCATAAAATATGATTTTCATGCGGAAGTTTCGATAGCGGCGATAGATAAGAGCTGTGTAAAAAGAAACGAGACGGCACAGGTATGCAGTGCCGCCTCGTAAATGAATTTCAATTCAATATGTCATCTTTGGTTCGAGTTCTTTGGCGGCTTCTATCATTTTTTCAACCTCCTTTACGGAAGGCACGCGCCCGGTAAGCTTCCTGACCGCGTTGACTTCCTCAAGTTTCGCGGTGAGTGACTCGGCTTTTCTATGACGCAGTTCCTTGACAGTGTCAACACCGGCGGCTTCGAGCAGTTCCGCGAATTGCGGACCTATTCCCGGGACGCGGAACAAATCGGTATGGTTCGCCCATTTAAGAATGAGTTTGCAGCTTATTTCGGTTTTTTCTCCAAGTTTTTTGCGTCCCGCCGGAGTTTTGCATATTTCGAGATACTCTTCGGCAGTCTCGATTCCGGCATCATTCAACTTCGCGGCATAGGCTTCGCCTACTCCTTCGATATCAATGACTTTGTAATTCATGGCAATTAAATTAAGTATTGCGAAGCAATATTGCCTCTTGTTCTTAAAACAAACTGACACGGCATTTGGATTTGTCATGAGTCTCCGGTAACGATGCCGTGTGATGTCTCGCAGTATCGTTGTGTAAGAGTGTTTTGGAGTGAGACGGAGCATATTTTAAAGTAGTTTAATAATATTTTTTATGGAAAGAGGGGAATTTTGATTATTTTTGCAATTTCGAAGGATATTCTCAAAATATCAGAATGGGTAAAATCATAGCAATAGCAAATCAGAAGGGCGGTGTCGGAAAAACGACCACCGCATTCAATCTTGGTGCGTGTCTGGCGGTGGCAGGCAAACGTGTGCTCCTTGTAGATGCCGATCCGCAGGCAAACGCCACGTCGGGCATCGGCATGCAGCCTCAGCCTACAGACGCTTCCATCTATGAATGTCTGGTTGACAATTATCCCGCGGCGGAGGCAATAATGCACTCCACTATCGATAAACTTGACATAATCTGTTCGCGCATCGACCTTGTGGGTGCAGAAGTGGAACTAATGAGCCGCCGCGACCGGGAGCGCGTTCTCCAGAGGCTGCTTGAGCCGGTCAGAAACGATTACGATTTTGTTCTGATTGACTGTTCGCCATCGCTCGGGATCATTACCATAAATGCGCTGACCGCGTCAGATTCGGTCCTGATTCCTGTTCAGGCGGAATATTTCGCATTGGAGGGAATTTCCCAGCTCCTCAACACTGTGCGTATAATCAAGAGCCGTCTGCGTCCGCAGCTTGAGATCGAGGGCTTTCTGCTGACCATGTATGACGCCCGTCTGCGTCTTGCCAACCAGATTTACGAGGAATTGCGCGGACATTTCGGAAAGATGGTGTTCGATACTGTGATACCCCGCAACATCAGGCTGTCGGAATCTCCGAGTCACGGTCTGCCTGTGATTCTTTACGACCCTGATTCGCGTGGAGCCATATCCTATGTGCAACTTGCCAAAGAGTTGCTGATGAGAAGTAAAAAGAGTACTAAATCTGAAAACTAAGACAATTTGGCTTTGAAAAGAAATGCATTGGGACGCGGACTTGATTCGCTGATCTCAATGGGAGATATAAGAACAGAGGGTTCATCGGCGATATCGGAAATAGATATCTGCCGCATCGAACCCAATCCGGATCAGCCCCGTCGCTCTTTCGACGAGACCACTCTTGACGAGCTTGCCGCATCGATTCGCGAACTGGGTGTTGTGCAGCCGCTGACGCTCCGCATGAACGATGAGGGGAATTACCAGATAATTGCCGGCGAACGGCGCTGGCGGGCGGCACGCAAGGCAGGTCTGACCTCTGTGCCGGCATATGTGCGGACTGTCTCTGACTCGGAAATGACCGAGATGGCTCTTATAGAGAACATTCAGCGCGAAGACCTGAACGCCATAGAGGTGGCTCTCGGGTTCAAGAAACTTATCGATTCGTATAATCTGACGCAAGAGCGTCTTTCCGAGCGTCTCGGCAAGAAACGCGCCACTATAGCGAACCATCTTCGTCTGCTCCGGCTTCCAGCCGAGATTCAGCTTGGCTTGCGCGACAGAAAACTCGATATGGGGCATGCCCGTGCGATTCTGTCGGTGGAAGACCCGAAGATTCAGCTCAAGCTCTACAAGCAGGTGATAAAGGAGGGGTTGTCTGTGCGTGCCGTAGAAGAACTCGGACGCAAACTCGCTGAGGGAGAGGGTCCCGATGCTCCGGCAAAGGTGAAAAGTGAGAAATCCGCCGACATCCGTATGCTTGAAAA
>CAMWMW010000113.1 GCA_947175455.1 uncultured Porphyromonadaceae bacterium
ATGCCACCCAACTGTAACATGTCGCATGGCTTTTGTTGAAGGCGTATGATGCAAATTTTTCCCAGTCCGCCCAGATTTTTTCAAGAGCCTGCTCGGGATGTCCGTTTTTCATACCCTGCTCCATGAATTTTTTCTTGAGCTTCATCATCTTGTCGATCTGCTTTTTACCCATCGCCTTTCTCAGCATGTCAGATTCACCGCGTGTGAAGCTTGAGAGCAGACGCGAGAGGAGCATCACCTGCTCCTGATATACGGTTATGCCGTAGGTCTCCTCAAGATACTGCGACATTATCGGTATGTCATACGTGATCGGTTCGTCACCATGTTTACGTCTGATGAACGATGGGATATAGTCCATAGGTCCCGGACGATAAAGCGCATTCATGGCTATCAGGTCTTCGAATTTTGAAGGCTGAAGCTCACGCAGGGACTTCTGCATACCCTCAGACTCAAACTGGAATGTAGAAGTAGTGTTGCCCTTGCAATACAAGTCAAACGTCTCCTTGTCATCAAGCGGGATATGGTCGATATCGACATCAATCCCTCTCGTATGCTTGATGTTTGCAATAGCTTCTTTGATAATAGAAAGCGTTTTGAGTCCGAGGAAGTCCATCTTGATCAATCCGGTTTCCTCAATCACACTTCCCTCATATTGAGTTGATATAACCTTCGAGCCATCGGCATCGGTTGCCATCGATACCGGAACCCAGTCGGTTATGTCGTCACGACATATGATCACACCGCACGCGTGAATGCCCGTTCCACGGATGTTCCCTTCAAGCTGTTCGGCATATTTCATTGTCTCTCGCACACCCTCGTTGGGATTCTCTTTCTCCGCGGCAAACTCTTTATTGTAGAGCAAACAGTTTTTGAAATTGATTTTCGGTGCCTTTCCGTTGACCTCGGGCAAGCGATCGGGCACAAGCTTTGCAAGACGGTTTGCTTCCGGAAGCGGAACCTCAAGCACTTTTGCCACATCCTTTATTGCCATTTTCGTTGCCATCGTCTGATATGTGATAATATGGGCAACTTTTTCCTCTCCATATTTTTCAGTCACATACTTCAGAACCTCATATCGCCCGTCGTCATCAAAATCGACATCTATATCAGGGAGAGATATTCGGTCCGGATTTAGAAAACGTTCAAAGAGAAGGTCGTATTTGATTGGGTCTATCTGGGTGATTCCAAGACAATAGGCAGCCGCACTTCCGGCTGCGGAACCACGACCGGGACCGATGCTCACTCCAAGTTTCTTTCTTCCTGTATTGATAAAATCCTGCACGATGAGAAAGTATCCGGGAAATCCCATTGTCTTCATTATGTATAGTTCAAACTTCAGACGTTCTTTTACATCATCAGGCAAAGGATTCCCATATCTCTCAAGCGCGCCCTCCATGGTCAGTTTTTCCAGATAATCGGCTTCAAACTTGATACGGTAAAGTTTGTCGTATCCTCCGAGTCGCTCTATTTTTTTCTTTGCCTCGTCTTCAGAAAGAACCACATTGCCGTTTTCATCCTGAGTGAATTCATCAAACAGCTCCTTTTCCGTTATTCTCGCTCGATACTCCTCTTCCGTTCCAAATTCCTTGGGAATATCGAAGAATGGCATGATAGGGGCGTGATTTAACGTATAGAATTCAACCTTGTCAAGTATTTCCTTAGTATTGTCTATGACTTCCGGAATATCCTTGAATATCTCACGCATCTCTTCGGTCGATTTGAGCCATTCCTGTTTCGTGTAATGGAGACGGGGCTCATAAAAAGATTTCTGCATGGATACGCATATAAGGCGGTCGTGCGCTTCCGCATCGTCTTCAAAAGTGAAGTGCACGTCGTTGGTCGCAACCATCTTTATGTTGTGCTTGCGTGCGAATTTTATCAGGTGTTCGTTGACTTTTGTCTGCTCTACAAACACTTCGCGGTTCGCATTTTCTTTGAATGTCTCATGCCGTTGAAGTTCTATGTAATAGTCGTCACCGAAAGTCTCCTTGTACCAGACAATCCGTTCCTCAGCCTTGTCCAGGTCTCCGTGCATGATAAACTGAGGCACTTCACCTCCAAGACATGCCGAACACACAATCAGTCCATCACGGTGCAGAGCAAGCTCGTTACGGTCAGTCCTCGGCTTGTAGTAATAGCCCTCGGTCCATGCCTTGCTGACAAGTTTGACGAGATTGTGGTATCCGGTGCTGTTCTTGGCAAGCACGATAAGGTGATATCCATTATCAGTCTTGTCTTTTTTATCTGTCATTTTTTCGCGCGCCACATACATCTCGCAGCCGATGATCGGCTTGAATTTCTCTTCGTCAGGTTTGCCTGAATTCTTTTTCTCAACATAATTGAAAAATTCCTTGATTCCGAACATATTGCCATGATCGGTCAGCGCGATTCCCCGTTGTCCGTCGGCGATGGCTTTGTCTACAAGTTCCGGTATTGTCGCCTTTCCGTCAAGAAGGCTATATTGCGAGTGCACGTGAAGGTGCGTGAATGGTATATTGCTCATGTCGTGTATTATTCAAAAGCGAATGCAAAGATAACACTTGACGACTATTTTTCCAATTCCATATCAGGAAAAGTGTTGTCCTGTTACTGAAAACATGTCACAATGCCGGAACGTGCGATATAAACAAATTCAGCATGGCGAATTTAGTATGATGAATTATGTTTTATAATATTTAGAAAAAATTTGCAAGGTCTGGAATAGTTCTTAATTTTGTAAAAAATATGAATAAAAAATGTACCATGGATAACAACAGAATACTTCTGGATGCCGAATGGCATGATATGCCGGCGTTTAAAGAGGGTATCCGTCGGGCACCCGACAGGGGATACACATTGACACCTGAGAAAACCAGAACTGCATTGAAGAATGCACTTCGTTATCTTCCGCCGGAGCTGCATGAAAAAGCCGCTCCCGAGTTTCTTGAAGAATTGCGCACTCGCGGACGTATATATGCATATCGGTTTCGCCCTGAAGGAGATCTTGCAGCCAGGCCCATTGACGAGTATAAAGGCAAATGTATCGAAGGCAAGGCGTTTCAGGTTATGATCGACAATAATCTCTGTTTTGACATAGCCCTTTATCCTTATGAACTCGTGACTTACGGCGAGACGGGACAGGTTTGCCAGAATTGGCTGCAATACCGTCTTATAAAGAAGTATCTTGAGGAACTTACAGACGAGCAGACCCTTGTCATTGAGTCCGGTCATCCTCTCGGACTCTTCCCTTCCCGGAAGGATGCTCCGCGTGTCATAATAACAAATGCCATGATGGTCGGATTGTTTGACAATCCCCACGACTGGCATGAGGCGATGCAGATGGGTGTGGCGAATTACGGGCAGATGACGGCGGGCGGCTGGATGTATATCGGACCTCAGGGTATCGTGCACGGCACGTTCAACACCCTGCTCAATGCCGGTCGCATGAAACTTGGAGTGCCTCAGGATGGCGATTTGAGAGGGCACCTGTTCGTGTCTTCGGGACTTGGCGGCATGAGCGGCGCTCAGCCAAAGGCAGCGGAAATCGCAGGAGCTGCCGCCATTATAGCGGAAGTGGATTTTTCGCGTATAATGACACGTAAAAACCAAGGATGGGTGTCGGAGATAACGGATGACATCGCTGAAGCTTTCAGGATTGCGGAAGACGCCATGAAAAAGAAAGTGCCTGTCTCTATCGCATATCACGGAAATGTCGTTGATCTTCTTGAATATGCAGTCAGTCATGACAAGAAAATAGAATTACTCAGTGACCAGACCTCCTGTCACGCAGTATATGAAGGAGGATATTGTCCTGCAGGCATCACCTTTGAGGAGCGCACAAGACTCCTGCACGATGATCCGTTGCGGTTTCATGAATTGGTCGACGACACGCTTCGCCGTCATTATGAAGCGATAAAAATACTTGTAGAGCGAGGAACATACTTCTTCGATTACGGCAATTCATTTATGAAAGCCATTTACGATGCAGGAGTGAAGGAGATTTCAAGAAACGGAATTGATGAAAAAGACGGTTTTGTATGGCCCTCGTATGTAGAGGACATAATGGGACCCATGCTTTTCGATTATGGCTACGGTCCGTTCCGCTGGGTGTGTCTGAGCGGAAGACATGAGGATCTTGTCAAGACAGACCGTGCTGCCATGGAATGCATCAATCCGGATCGCAGAGGTCAGGATCGAGACAATTACAATTGGATACGTGATGCTGAAAAAAACGCGATGGTTGTAGGCACTCAGGCGCGAATCCTGTATCAGGACGCGATGGGTAGGCTTAAAATAGCGCTGAAGTTCAACGAAATGGTTCGCAATGGTGAAGTAGGTCCGATTATGCTTGGCCGAGACCATCACGATGTAAGCGGTACGGATTCACCTTTCCGCGAGACTTCCAATATAAAGGATGGCTCAAATGTTATGGCGGATATGGCAGTGCAATGTTTTGCAGGCAATTGCGCACGCGGGATGAGTCTGGTGGCTCTTCATAACGGCGGCGGCGTAGGAATCGGTAAAGCAATCAATGGCGGATTCGGAATGGTCTGCGACGGCTCTGAAAGAGTTGACGATATTCTGCGCAAAGCCATGTTGTGGGATGTTATGGGCGGTGTGGCACGCAGGAGCTGGGCACGCAATGAGAATGCCATGTCTACAGTCAGAAAGTGGAATGACACTCAGTGTGAAAACGGCTTTATGATAACAGAACCATTTATTGCTGATGAGTCGCTTCTTGATTCAGTGCTCGGTTGATTGCAATTGAGATTATTGTCCAATCATGCTTCAATGGTCGGGTATGTAAAAATTCACATAAGTAAGATTGCTTTATGAAAAAAATCATAGAATGTGTCCCCAATTTCTCAGAGGGGCGGGATAAGAATATAATTGATGCCATTACAGCTGAGATAGAGAAGGGGGGAGAGGTCAAACTCCTTGATGTTGATCCCGGAGAGGCAACAAACAGGACGGTGGTAACATTTGTGGGCGAACCGGAAGCTGTTGTCGAAGCGGCTCTGAGAGGCATGCGGAAGGCTGCCGAGCTGATCGACATGCGGCATCACCACGGTGCGCATCCCCGTATGGGGGCAACGGATGTCTGTCCTCTTATTCCGGTAAGCGGCATAACGCTTGAAGAGTGCGCTTCTCTTGCGAGAGAACTGGCTGAAAGAGCGGCGACAGAATTGAACATTCCATGCTATTGCTATGAGGCTGCGGCATTCGTGCCTGAACGTAAGAACCTTGCCGTATGCAGGGAGGGAGAGTATGAGGGTCTGGCTGAACGCATGGGAAAAGAAGGCAAAGGACCGGATTTCGGCGACCGTGCTTTTGACGAGTGTGTCGCCCGCACAGGCTGCACAGCCGTGGGAGCACGCGATTTCCTGATTGCCGTGAATTTCAATCTAAACACTACTTCGACACGACGTGCTAACGCTATTGCTTTTGATGTCCGTGAAAAGGGTAGACCGAAAAGAGAAGGTGGTAAACCTAACGGCAAACCTGTCAAGGATGAGAACGGCAATGTGATAATGTTGCCTGGCACTCTCAAATCCACAAAAGCGATAGGCTGGTTTATAGATGAATACGGTATCGCACAGGTATCGATGAATATAACAGACATGGGTGTCACTCCGCTTCATGTTGCCTTTGACGAAGTCTGCCGTGCTGCGGCGGCACGCGGAATAAGAGTGACCGGCACGGAGATTGTAGGACTTGTGCCCAAACGGGCATTGCTGGATGCCGGCAAACACTATCTGCGTCGGCAACAGAGGTCTGTAGGCATACCCGAAGAGGAGATTGTCAAGATTGCTGTGAAGTCAATGGGACTTGATGAACTGAAGCCGTTTGACCCGGCTGAGAAAGTCATAGAATATATGCTTGATGCTGACAAAAACAGCAGAAAACTTGTGGATATGACCTGTCGTGGTTTCGCAGACGAGACTGCATCTGAATCACCCGCTCCGGGCGGAGGCTCGATATCGGCATACATGGGTGCGCTGGGTGCGGCGCTCGGAACAATGGTAGCTAATCTGTCTGCCCATAAAGCCGGATGGGACGAGCGTTGGGAAGAATTTTCAGATGTTGCAGAAAAGGGAAGGTTTCTTCAGGATGCGCTTATCCGTCTTGTAGATGAAGATACGGAGGCTTTCAACCGTATCATGGATGTTTTCGCAATGCCCAAAAAGACAGATGAGGAGAAGGCTGCCCGCAGGGACGCGCTTGAGCAGGCAACACTCTATGCCACTCAAGTTCCTTTGCGCACAATGAAAACTGCGTTTGAGACATTCGACATTCTTGAAGCGATGGCAAAAAACGGCAATCCTGCGTCTGTCAGTGATGCCGGTGTCGGTGCGCTTGCTGCAAGAGCGGCAGTGCAG
>CAMWMW010000114.1 GCA_947175455.1 uncultured Porphyromonadaceae bacterium
GCTGTTCCTTGTGTTGTCAAAATGGGGTTGGCCGGTAATCATCAAGATGATGGATTCACGTGCCGCCACCGTCGACCAGGGCGTGGAAGACGCGAAGCAAGCCAAAGAGCAGCTTGACAACGCCCGTGAAGAGGCTAAGAAATATGTTGTCGAGGCTCAGGCGCGTCAGGCGGAGATGTTGCGCGAGGCAGCGCGCATGAAGACCGAGATCATCGAGCAGGCAAAGAATGAAGCCGCCGATGCCGCCCGGAAAGAGATGGACGCTGCAAAAGCCGCAATCGAGCAGGCACGCAAAGAAGCCGAGCTGCAATTTAGAAACGAGGTTGGCAGATTCTCGATCGATATCGCTGAGAAGATGGTCAGGAACCAGATGAAGAGCGATAAGGCGCAGACAGAACTTGTCAACAAATTATTGGACGAAATAGAGAAAAACTGAAAGTAGATGGTTTCCGGACTCATACCTCACCGCTATGCCAAGGCATTGTATAAGTTTGCCATGGAAAGCAATAAAGCCAGCGAAGTTTATGAAGAGATGAAACGTGTTGTGGAATCTTTTCAGTCAAACCCCGAGCTGGAAAAAGTGCTGTCTAATCCATATGTGGATCCGGCTGACAAAGAGAAGGTGCTATTGTCGGCGGCGGGCAAGGAGCCCGGAGATGACTACCGTCGGTTTGTGAAGCTTATCCTCGATCACAAGAGAGAGGAGTTTGCCTATCTTATGGCGCTCGCTTACCGCGATATCTACCGCAAGGAGAACAATATCTCGCAGGTGATGATCACCACAGCCTCCTCCCTTCCGGAAGAGGAGATGGAGAAACTGCGGGCGGTAGTGGAGAAATCATTCAAAGATACGAAGTTCGAATATTCCACACGTGTGAATCCGGATCTTATCGGCGGATTCGTCATAGATGTGGATTCGACGAGAATGGATGCCTCCGTGAGTGGCGAGCTTGCACAATTACGTCAAAATCTCTTAAGAAGCAATTAATAAGATGCTCAATCCCAGCGAAATATCAGATGTTTTAAAACAAGAGCTTGAAAACATCAATTCAAAAGTCAAGTTTGAAGAGGTAGGCACAGTGCTTAGTGTCGGCGACGGCGTGGCGCATGTCTACGGACTTGAGAATGTGAGAAGTAATGAGCTCGTGGAGTTCGAGAACGGAGCGAAGGGTGTTGCTCTCAACCTTGAGGAAAGCAATGTCGGTGTCGTGCTTCTCGACAAAATGAATTCAATAACCGAGAACATGTCTGTAAGGCGCACGGGAGAGATTGCGTCTATTCAGGTTGGCGAGGGGCTTCTCGGGCGCGTCATCAACATGCTCGGCGAGCCAATCGACGGCAAAGGACCTATCGAGGGTAAACTCATACCGCTTCCACTGGAGCGCAAGGCGCCGGGCGTAATTTTCCGCCAGCCGGTTGTTCAGCCCTTGCAGACCGGTATCAAGGCTGTAGACTCCATGATTCCGATCGGTCGTGGTCAGCGTGAGCTTATCATCGGTGACCGTCAGGTAGGTAAAACTGCAATCGCCATTGATACGATAATCAATCAGAAGGAGAATTACGAGGCAGGCAAGCCTGTGTATTGCATATATGTGGCTATCGGTCAGAAAGCGTCTACTGTTGCCGCTATTGTCAACACGCTTACCAAATATGGAGCGATGCCATATACTGTGGTTGTTGCCGCCAATGCGTCAGATTCCGCTTCCATGCGTTATTACGCTCCATTTGCCGGAGTGGCGATCGGAGAGTACTTCCGTGATTCAGGAAGAGACGCCCTTATCGTATATGACGACCTGTCGAAGCAGGCTGTGGCATATCGCGAGATCTCGCTTATTCTCAAGCGTCCGTCGGGGCGTGAGGCATATCCCGGTGATATTTTCTATCTTCATTCGCGTCTTCTTGAACGCGCCGCAAAGATTATCGGTGACCAGAAAGTCGTGGAGAACATGAACGACCTTCCCGAGGTCATGAAGCCTATCGTGAAAGGAGGCGGCTCGCTTACGGCACTTCCTATCATCGAGACTCAAGCAGGAGACGTGTCTGCTTATATTCCGACCAATGTGATTTCAATCACAGACGGTCAGATATTCCTTGAGACAGCGTTGTTCAATCAGGGTATACGTCCGGCGATCAACGTAGGTATTTCCGTGTCTCGTGTGGGTGGTAACGCACAGGTCAAGGCGATGAAGAAGGTGGCAGGTACACTGAAAATCGCGCAGGCACAGTATCGCGAGCTTGAGTCGTTCACAAAATTCGGCGGCGATGTGGATCCTGTGACTGCCAAGGTTATAGATACCGGTCGTAAGAACCAGCAGCTTCTTATCCAGCCTCAGTATCATCCGTGGCGGGTAGAGAACGAGATTGCCGTAATTTTCTGTGGTGTCAACGGACTTCTTGAGAATGTGCCTATAGAGAAAGTGGGAATATTCCAGGAGCAGCTCCTGCAGATGCTTCAGATGAAATATCAGAAAGAGGTGCTTGACGAACTTCGTCAAGGCAGGCTTACAGATGAGGTTTCCGAAAAGCTCACCATATGTGCGAAAGAGGTTGCCGATTCTTTAAGTGCGGTAAAATGATCCTCTAACCTTATAACAATCATTTAATGGCAACCCTTAAGGAATTAAAAATACGCATCGGTTCCGTAGCGTCAAGTGAAAAGATCACCGGAGCCATGAAGATGATATCATCGGCGAAAGTGCATAAGGAGGAGCAGAGTCTGCGCCGTCTGAAGCCCTTCAAGGATCAGATAAAATCGATCATGGGACATATATTGTCGACCGGAGAGAATTTCAATTCGCCCCTAATCGAGTCAAGAGAGGTGAAGCGTGCCGGAATAGTGGTGTATGGATCGGATGACGGTCTGTGCGGCGCATACAACATCAACATTTTCAAAGGTCTTCTGATTGAGATTGACCGTCTGAAGCAGGAATATGGCAGAGAACTCCATGTAGAGTTGTATCCCGTAGGCAAGAAGATGACCAAAGCTGTCCGACATCTTGAAAGCGATCTTTTGGAAGTGAAAGTTTTCGAAAGAGTCGATTCAAAGATGCCGGGAGAAGTCGTGACCGGGTTTACAAAGAAGCTCCGCGACGCATTCCTTGCCGGTGAGCTTGACATCGTGGAGACTGTGTATATGAATTTCCGTTCCATGAGCCGTCAGACGCTGACCACAGAGCAGCTTTTCCCTGTTACCGAGAAGATGCTCACATCCGGAACGGAAGGGGAAGATGACAACAGACTTTACATTTTCGAGCCGGATGCGAACAGCATATTCAATGAGGTGTTGCCAATGTTTGTGATGTCTACGATGCAGGAAATCACCGTTCAGAACCGTGCCTCCGAGCAGGCAGCGCGTGTAATGGCGATGCAGAGCGCTAACGACAACGCAAAAAAACTCTTCGACGAGCTTCAGCTTGAATACAATAAGCTGCGTCAGCAGAGCATCACCACCGAACTTCTCGACATTCTGGGAGGTCAGGTGGAAAGATAACCGATTCAGAATACGATATTAATTAAACTCATAAAAAGAACCAACCTAAAAAGCTACATGGGCAGTATAAAAGAATATTTCTCGTCAGTGGGGCAGGGGGTAAAGAGTCTGCTTGTGGGAATGGGAGTTACCGGCAAAGAGTTTGTGACACCCAAAATCACGGAGCAGTATCCGGAAAACAGAAAGACATTGCAGATAGCAGATCGTTTCCGGGCTGAGCTTACCTTGAAATATGATGCCGAGGGGCGTCACCGCTGTATCGCCTGCGGAATCTGCCAGATGAATTGTCCTAACGGAACAATCAGTCTGACCACAAAGATGGTAGAGCTTCCCGATGGCAAGAAGAAGCGTAAACTCGACAAGTATATGTATGATCTGGGCAGTTGCACATTCTGTATGCTCTGTGTCACCACATGTCCTCAGGACGCGCTTGAATTTTCCAACGATTTCGAGCAGGCTGTATTCACACGCGACGCTCTTGTCAAACAGCTGAACTATCGTCCGGAGCCGGCTGATCCGGTACCGGCACCCAAACCGGCGCCTGTAACGGCAGATGCACCCGCAGCTGAGAAATAACAGCCGGAAAACGACAATAACCATAGAATTAAAAATTTCACAATAAATGGATTCAGTAGCAAATATAATTTTGTATTTCGTGGTGGCCATATGCATGACCGTCTTTTCGGTTATGGCTGTCACGTCGCGCAGAATACTCCGTGCTGCCACATATCTGCTGTTTGTGCTTATCAGCACATCGGTGATATATTTCCAGCTCGGCTACGAGTTTCTCGGTGCCGTGCAGATAGCAGTCTACGCGGGGGGTATCATGGTGCTGTTCGTGTTTGCGATTCTTCTGACCCGCAGACCGGGCGACATGTCTGCCCCTCTTGAGTCACACCGCCGGGCACTCGGAATATCTATCTCCGTAGCCGGATGTGTTCTTCTGCTGCTTGCTCTCTTCTACATGCCTCTACTCAACGGAGTGTCTCTTATCGAGGCGATAGACTCGGGAAACAGGATTACGATGCATGACATCGGCGTTGCCTTCACAGGTACATCCAGATTCCAGTATCTCCTGCCGTTCGAGGCTGTCAGTGTTTTATTACTTGCATGTATCATCGGCGGCGTTGTTGTTGCCCGTAAAAGATAAACAGATATGGATTTAAGCATGTTATGGTATCTTGTGCCGAGCGTCATTATGTTTGCCGCCGGCGTCTACGGGTTCGTGACCCGCAAGAATATGATCGCGCTGCTGATTTCATTGGAGCTGATGCTCAATTCGGCTGATTTGAATTTTGTGGTTTTCAACCGCTATCTTTTCCCCGGTTCCATGGAAGGAATGGTCTTCACTCTCTTCGCCATCGCCATCGCCGCAGCTGAAACAGCCATCGCCATCGCGATTATCGTGAATATCTATCGTGCCGTGGGTAACACGGATATCAACAGTGTTAAAAAAATGAAATACTAAGATATGGACATTACACTTCCAATTTTGATTCTGGCTCTGCCGTTCACAATGTTCCTTATCTTGGGAATAGGCGGTGTCAAGATGTCGCGCAAGCTTGCAGGTGTTTTAGGTATCTGCGGCAACGGCGCGTTGCTTGCAATGGCTTATACAGTGGCTTTCACGTATTTCTTCAGCGGAAATCCTGAATTTATTGCCGACGGTATCCGCCAGCAGGTGCAGCTTTTCGATGTGACATGGCTTGCGTTTACAGAACGCATGGTCGTGAACATAGGTTTCCTTCTGGATCCTATCAGCGCCATGATGCTCATTGTGATCACCACAATTTCGTTTATGGTTCACCTCTACAGCTGGGGATATATGGAGCATGAGCCGGGATTCCAGCGTTATTACGCATTCCTTTCGCTCTTCACATTCTCCATGCTCGGACTTGTAGTTGCAACCAACATTTTCCAGATGTATATTTTCTGGGAGCTTGTGGGTGTGTCTTCCTACCTTCTCATAGGATTCTTCTACAAACTTCCCTCGGCTGTCTCCGCATCTAAGAAGGCATTTATCGTTACACGTTTTGCCGACCTCTTCATGTTGATCGGTATTCTGGTCCTTTCATATTTTGTAGCCCAGACTCCGGCAGACGGTCCTCTTGGCGGCGCGTCAGCGTTCAACTTCCTCATGCTCAATTCCGAGTCCGCGAATGTACTTGCTTCCACCGCGGGTGCGACATTCCTCGGCGGTTCAGTGCTTACCTGGGCGATGATTCTCATTTTCGTGGGAGGTATGGGTAAGTCGGCAATGATGCCTTTGCATATCTGGCTTCCCGATGCAATGGAAGGTCCGACACCTGTGTCGGCGCTTATCCACGCAGCGACCATGGTCGTGGCGGGTGTCTATCTTGTGGCACGTTTCTTCCCGCTTTATCTTATCGTTCCTGACTCGCTGACATTCATTACCGTAGTTGGTGCGATAACAGCATTCTACGCGGCGGTCGTTGCATGTTGCCAGATTGACATCAAGCGTATTCTCGCATTCTCCACAATATCTCAGATCGCATTCATGATGGTTTCACTCGGTGTCGCAAGACCTGAGCTCCATGACGGTCTCGGCTATATGGCATCGATGTTCCATCTCTTCACTCATGCGATGTTCAAGGCTCTTCTCTTCCTCGGAGCCGGTGCCCTGATACATGCCGTGCATTCGAACAATTACACCGAGATGGGCGGCATGCGCAAATATATGCCGATCACTCACTGGACATTCCTCATCGGATGTCTTGCCATCGCCGGTATTTTCCCGCTCTCAGGATTCTGGTCGAAAGACGAGATGCTGTCGTCAATGTACGCCAACAACTGGATATGGGGCGCGTGGATGACAAT
>CAMWMW010000115.1 GCA_947175455.1 uncultured Porphyromonadaceae bacterium
CGACAAGCGTACCGATGTCAGCCACCCTTTCGGATATATATCCTGAGATCGGAGACGTGACACGCGTGTAACCCAGGGTTATCTCTGCCTGCGTAAGGTCTGCCTTGCTCACAATAACCTCAGCCATCGCGCTTTCATATGCAGCCGTGGCATTGTCAAGATCAAGCTGCGAAGCCGCGTTCTGCTCATAAAGAGGTTTTATGCGGTTGAGATCGTGCTTTGCCTTGCGCGCCTGCGCCTCCGCCTTGTTGAGCTGCGCGCGCGCCTTGTTCACATGCGCGTCATAGAGTTTGGGGTCTATTACGAAAAGCGTCTGCCCCTTGTTGATATAAGAACCCTCCTTGAAGCACATCTTTTCGAGATAGCCCTCCACACGGGCATGCACCTCCACAAACTGCTGCGCACGGATACGCCCCACATATTCACCGTATATGTTGACATCGGCAGTCTCCACCGTCTCAACTTCCACAATCGGCAACGGAGCCTCCTGCGTCCTGGGTTTGAGCAGGAAATACAGACCGGCACATACAATCAGAATTATCAGTATGATTACAAGCCACGCTTTCTTATTACGGGGCATCGATCTCTTGATCTTCAGAAGGCTGCTTTTGCTGAACAACCGTTTTGGAATCTCTCTGTAGTTGATGTTCATTTTGTTGAATTACAATAATATCAAGTGTCGGAAAACACATGTCACACTGTCCGCGTCACAGCACAGGGCAATACTGTAGCCGCATAGACGTGCAAAGGTACACATTTTCACTGTTACCTTATTAACAAAAAAAACATGAAAATTGTTAAATTTTGCTTCCTCTCTTTCTGAATGACTCTATAGCCGACGCATAAGTATCCTTTATATCGGAAGCCATGCGGCGTTTGTCGAAACGCGCCGCATATTCCTTTCCCGCCTTTGTCATCTCCTCTATCTCGCGTCCGCCGCGCAGAGCGGCAATCAGAGCCGCCGCCATGTCGCGGGGAGAATCAGGATCCACATAAAGAGACTCCGGTCCTCCCGCCTCCTCAAGACATGAACCCGTGGCTGCAACCACAGGTCTCATGCTTTCCAGACCCTCTACGACAGGGATGCCGAAACCCTCGTATCTCGAAGGATACGCAATCACCTCAGCCGCCTGGTTCACACCGGGCAGGTCTTTGAAATCAAGACCCGAATAATAATGTATCCGTTCCGTCACACCCAGCTCTCGGGCTATCCGGTCCACGGTCTGTCTGTAGCCGTGATGGTCACGCCCCACAACCACCAGACTTATATCCATAGGAAGCGAGGGGAGCGCACGCACGGTAAGCTCAAGATTCTTTCTCCGCTCGATTGTGCCCACCTGCAGGATATACCTCTCCGGCAGACGAAGACGCGAGCGCAGTCCGGAAATTTCATCGGCGCTCCATAATCTGCGGAAAGATTCGTCACACCCCTGATATATGACATCAATCCGGTCCGGATCCACACCATAGAACCTCACGACATCCTCCTTGGTACGTTCACTCACGGCAATTATCCTGTCGGCATTCCGGCATGACCTTCCGTATTTGAAATCATACATCCGCCTGTCGATGCGCTTGTAGCACTCCGGCATTGTCCTGTATATCACATCATGCATGGTAAGCACCGAAGGCACTCCGCTCTTTCTTATATTCAGCGGCAGTTCATTGCTCAGACCGTGGAACACATCCACCTTGTCGGCGGAAAGATTGTTGGTCATACCGAACGAACGCCACAAAGCCCCTTTGAAACCCTGGGGGGGAGGCAGTCTGAATTCGACATTATGAAATCCTTTCACAGTCTCCAGACGCGGATTATCGCGAAGCGATGGAGTATACACGAGCAGCCTGTCAGCGGGATTTTCCATCGCGACGCGCTCAATCACAAGTCTGGAATAATTACCAAGCCCTGTCATGTTCGACACGGCTCTTTTTCCGTCGAATCCTATAATCATATGCAAATACAAGTTAGTACGGGCGTTGGCGAAACAGACGCCTCTCCCCGTAAACTAACAGAATAACAGTTTTTCGAGCGCGTAGACACCTGCACCTGCAAGATAACCCAGCAGCGCCACCCAGGTAAATTTCTTCATATACCAGCCGAAGCTGATTTTTTCGAGTCCCATCACAATCACCCCGGCTGCGGAACCGATGATCAGTATGGAGCCTCCGACTCCCGCGCAATAAGACATCAGTTCCCAGAAAGTGCCGTCTATTACAAAGTTCGCGGCATAACCCACAGCCGCCGGATCCGCGACAGGATACATACCCATAACGCCGGCAACAAGGGGAACATTGTCTACAATCGCGGAAAGAACGCCCAGAACAAGTCCGATCCAGTACACATTGTGAATCTCCTCGTCAAGATAAGCGGCTATGTCTGAAAGTATTCCAGTGCTCTGAAGAACCGCCACCGCCATGAGGATTCCCAGAAAGAAAAGTATGGAAGGCATGTCCACACGCGAAATCACCTTGGGAAGACGCAGTTCCTTTGCCTGTTCGAGCATCTTCGAATTATAGAAAATCTCGGTAAACACCCAAAGCGCTCCAAGCACGAAAAGCATACCGATGAAAGGCGGCAGATGGGTTATCGACTTGAACACGGGCACAAATATCAGTCCGCCGACACCCAGATAAAACATCGTTGCACGCTGACCGGATGTAATGAACGAGTTCTTTTCCACCACCACATCGCGCGGGGGCAGCTCTCCCTTCAGCTTGCGGCTGATTATCACCAGGGGCACAAGCATCGACACCAGAGAAGGCACAAGCACGAAAGAAAGTAACGCCGGAGCGGTTATGTTCCCGCTGACCCAGAGCATTATAGTGGTTATGTCTCCGATCGGGCTCCATGCGCCACCGCTGTTGGCGGCAATGATGATCATGCCCGCGTATAGCCATCTCTCGTCCTTCTGGGTTATCAGCTTTCTGAGAAGCATGAGCATGACTATCGTAGTTGTAAGATTGTCAAGTATAGCCGACATGAAGAATGTCACGAAACTGATTATCCACAGCAGCTTGCGCTTGTCTCGCGTGTTGATATGATCGGTAATCACCCGGAACCCGCCGTGCACATCGACCATCTCCACAATAGTCATGGCGCCGATAAGGAACAGAAGCGTCTGCATTATGTCGCCGAGATGCTCCACGATATCTACATTAAGCACATACTGCAGAGCCTGCTCGTGCAGCGACTTGCTTTCAAGCCCCGGATGCGTTTCCATGAAATGCCGGAAACCGTCGGCAGAGACTACGGGAACCACAGACTCAGCACCCATGGCATAAATCACCCACATCAGCATGCCCAGAAGCAATGCCGATGCCGTCTTGTCAACACGCAGGGGGTGTTCGAGAGCTATCGCGAGATAGCCGACAATGAATAAAACGAGCAGTGTCGTCAACATGATGGAAATAGAATAGATATAGATTGGTTAACGATTGGTAAATCGGAAGCAAAAGTAGTATAAAAACAATAATTAAAGAAATTTTTCCTTAATACATTTTCAATGTTTGACAATTATGTTTTAAAACACATTTATTACTGCAGTTTTAAGAAAAAGGCACATCCGTTTTGCTGCGGAAGATGAAAAGTGTTATATTTGCAAAAGCGTAAAAAAACAGACACTATGAAAAATAAACCGATACTTGTTATCTCCACCGGAGCGGGTATAAGCGCCGAGAGCGGAATCACGACTTTCCGCGACGCCGGAGGATTATGGGAGAACTATCCGGTGATGCAGGTTGCATCCGCGCAGGGATTCGCACAGAATCCCGAGCTTGTGCACAACTTCTACAACGAAAGAAGGAAACAGCTTCTGAAGGCTGAGCCCAACGGCGCCCACAAGGCGCTCGCAGAACTTGAAAAAGATTTTGACGTCTACGTGATAACACAGAATGTAGATGACCTGCACGAGCGGGCGGGGTCAAAAAACGTTCTTCACCTTCACGGAGAGCTGATGAAGATACGTTCGGTCAGCAATCCCGACTATATCGAGACCCTCGACATGACGCATCTGGAGACCACCCCGGCGACCCGGGGACGCAACGGCGACCCTATGCGTCCGCACATCGTCTTTTTTCAGGAGCCTGTTCCGAATATAGAGAAAGCAGTGGAGATTGTCATGTCGGCGGATATTTTTGTCGTGATAGGCACATCGCTTGCCGTATACCCGGCGGCAGGACTCATTGAATACACTCGTCCCGGCATTCCTGTCTTCTACATCGATCCCAATCCCGCCTCGACGGCAGGACATCCGGATGTCACCGTCATCAGAAAGAAAGCCACCGAAGGGATGAGGGATTTGACAGAGATTCTTCACGCTTATGTTGAAAAACATAAGAAATAACAGCCGGAATAAAAGAAATAAGTATTACCTTTGTGACAGATGCGATAGCACCGCGGACCATGCAGCTGCACGCAGCGTCCCGCGGCTTCACAACCTGTTCGATCTAACCAAAAAACACTAAATAACTATGGCAAAAATCAGAGGAGCGGTCACCGTAAACATCGAAAGATGCAAAGGGTGCAACCTGTGTGTAGTGGCATGCCCGACAAAGACACTGTCGCTGCAGCCCAACGAGGTCAACGACCGCGGCTACCATTACGCCTACATGGCTAATCCAGAGAGCTGCACAGGGTGTTGCTCATGCGCCTGGGTATGTCCCGACGCTTGTATCGAAGTATATCGCAAACGCATTGACTAAGCGGAAGCGAGACAATTCCATCAATCCAACCAAGAAAACACAACGACAAGGAATATGAAAGAAGAAGTGAGACTTATGAAAGGGAACGAGGCGATAGCCCACGCCGCCATACGTTACGGCTGCGACGGCTATTTCGGCTACCCGATCACCCCCCAGTCGGAGGTGCTCGAAACCCTTGAAGAACTGATGCCATGGGAAACCACAGGCATGGTCGTGCTCCAGGCTGAATCCGAAGTAGCCGCCATCAACATGGTCTACGGAGGCGCGGCAAGTGGCAAAGCAGTGATGACATCGTCATCTTCTCCGGGTGTCAGCCTCAAGCAGGAGGGGATATCCTATATCGCGGCGGCATCCCTGCCCGCATTGATTCTGAACGTGATGCGCGGCGGACCGGGTCTCGGAACGATCCAGCCCTCGCAGGCTGATTATTTCCAGGCGGTCAAAGGCGGCGGACACGGAGACTATCACCTCATCGTGCTCGCACCCTCCACAGTTCAGGAGATGGTTGATTTCGTAGGTCTCGGCTTCGACCTTGCATTCAAATACAGCAACCCCGCCATGATTCTTGCCGACGGCATCGTAGGGCAGATGATGGAGAAAGTGGTTCTTCCCGAGCAGCGTCCCCGCAGAACGGAGGAGGAAATCCGCCGCCAGTGCCCATGGGCGACCAACGGTCGCAAAGATGGCCGCAAACGCAATGTCGTGACATCGCTCGAGCTTGAGTCTTCGAAAATGGAAGTCATCAACCACCAGCTTCAGGCACGCTATCGCGAGATTGAGAAGAACGAGACAAGATGGGAGGAAATCGGCGTAGAGGACGCAGACTATCTCATCGTTGCCTTCGGCTCGATTGCCCGCATTTGCGACAAGGCACGTGAGATAGCCGCAGAAAAAGGCATAAAGATCGGAATCGTACGCCCCATCACACTCTGGCCCTTCCCCGCCGAGGCAATCAACAAGGCGGCAGAAGGGAAGAAAGGCGTGCTCGTTGTGGAGCTTAACGCCGGACAGATGGTGGAAGACGTGCGTCTTGCCGTACACGACAGACTCCCCGTGGAGCATTTCGGTCGCATGGGCGGCATAATCCCCAGCCCGGAAGAGGTTGTGGACGCACTGGAAGAGAAAATCATCAACAGGAAACAAACCCTCTAAAAGAAAGCAACAATGGAAATCGAAGATATCATTTGCCAGGAAAACAAGGTTTACAGCAAACCGGAGCTTCTCGAAGAGGTTCACATGCATTACTGCCCCGGCTGCAGCCACGGCGTGATACACAAACTTCTTGCAGAAGTCATTCAAGAGATGGGACTTACGGAGAAAACCGTCGGCATTTCGCCGGTAGGTTGCGCCGTATTCGCATATAACTATGTGGATGTCGACTGGGTAGAGGCGGCGCACGGACGCGCCCCTGCCGTAGCCACAGCCGTTTCGCGCCTGTGGCCTGAGAACGTGGTCTTCACCTATCAGGGCGACGGAGACATGTCGGCAATCGGAACGGCAGAATCAATCCATGCCGCCAACCGTGGTGAAAATATCGTCATGATATTCGTCAACAACGCCATATACGGCATGACCGGAGGACAGATGGCTCCGACCACACTTGTAGGACAAAAGACAGCAACC
>CAMWMW010000116.1 GCA_947175455.1 uncultured Porphyromonadaceae bacterium
CTTTTTAATAGTGTTTTAAAACATCTAACAGACATATCCCATGCAGACTTTCACCCGCATCCCTATCTCCATTACATTTATAAGAAGCATCACGCTGACTGCAGTGTGTATATTGGGTCTATCCCTGTCTGTTCATGCACAGAGCCGACGCTCTCTTGAACAAATCCGTATGGACTCGGCAATTTCCAATCACAAGGTCCTCTATTTCGGGAAAGGTGATGAGCCGGACAAAGATTCCACATCCGTCATGATTCAAAAATTCTATGAAGACCAGTTCAGACATTTCCAGGATCCTCTCGCACCATACTTTTTATTTCTGTCAAAAGATTCCAAACTCGCGATGGGCATAGGCGGATGCGTACGAATGCGGGGTTATTTCGACTGGGGCGGAGCTATTCCTTCATCAGGATTTGCTCCATATCTGATTCCGATGCAGAAAAATCCTGCAAAAAAACGGCAACTCGGTTCATCACCTGCCGGAACCGCACTTTTTTTCAGGGTGTTGGGGCGAAACAAGACATTGGGAGACTATCAGGTATATATAGAGGCGAACTTTAACGGATATGAAGTCCGCGATTTCCGCCTCAAAAAAGCATATGCATCAATCAACGACTGGACATTCGGCTACACAAATTCCACGTTCAGTGATCCGTCCGCACAGCCACCGACTGTTGACCCTTCGGGACCGAATTCTAAAATCGGAGCCACTTCCGTATTGATAAGATGGCTGCACCGACTCCCGAAGGGGTTCTCGGTGGCAGTATCGGCAGAAATGCCCTCCGACCAGATTGAGACTGTTCCTGAACAGATTGAGAAAGTATCACAATACATTCCGGATGTCTCGGCATTCATGCAATACGGATGGGGAGAATCAAACCATATACGCCTGTCCGCGATATATCGCTCTCTCCCCTACCGCGATCTGCTGATGGGAAAGAATCATAACAAAACCGGATTCGGCATTCAAGGCAGCACGATCTTCCGCCCGTTCTATTCCATAACCGTCTATGGCTGTCTGAACGGAGGGAAAGGATATGGCAGCCTTGGCGGCGACTGGCTGATGGGTGCCTACGATCTTGTGGCAGATCCCGACAAACCCGGAAAACTTTACGCTCCGTTCTGTTATGGAGGATACGCGGGAATCCAATATAATTTCACTCCGATGGTATTCGCGAGCGCCACTTTCGGAGGAGCACGCTATGCGCCTCGTCACGATGTGGCTCCAGACCAATACAAACAGGGACTGTACATGGCAGCCAACGTATTCTGGTTTCTCACCCCACGGATATCATGTGCCGCGGAATTCGATCTTGGACGACGAATGAACTTTAACGGAGATACAGCCTGGGCGCGCAGACTGGGCGCATTCGTATCATTTTCATTCTAAACATTCTTGATTTTCGACATACCGGTTTTCGAGACAGTTTTCGAGATACAGAAGCATGCTTAAAAAATAATTGTCTTTTTGATTTGAATTAAGGAATTATTTCCCTAATTTTGTGGCTGATTGGGTTTCGTTCTGAAAGAGAACGAAACTATGATAGAATAATTACCAGTATTAATCACATAAATTACAGACAATTATGTCAAAAGTAACCGTAGTAGGCGCCGGTAACGTAGGCGCTACAGCTGCCAATGTTATGGCACTTCGTGAAATCGCAGACGAGGTTGTAATGATCGACATCAAGGAAGGCGTTTCCGAAGGAAAGGCTATGGACATGATGCAGACAGCTAACCTTCTCGACATGAACACTCGCATTTCCGGTGTGACCAACAACTATGAAGCGACAAAAGACAGCGATGTCGTTGTCATCACTTCCGGAATACCACGCAAACCTGGCATGACTCGCGAAGAGTTGATCGGTGTGAACGCAGGCATTGTGAAACAGGTGACTGAAAGTGTTCTCGCACACAGCCCCAACGCTGTGATCGTATGCGTTTCCAATCCTATGGACACCATGACCTACCTTATCCACAAAGTATCAGGTCTTCCCAAAAACCGCATCATCGGTATGGGTGGCGCTCTTGACAGCAGCCGTTTCAAATATTATCTCAGCAAAGCCCTCAACGCCAACCCCAATGAGATTGAAGGTTTCGTAATCGGCGGACACGGTGACACAACAATGATTCCCATGAAGCGTTTCGCCACACTCCGCGGTATTCCTGTAAGCAACTTCCTTTCTGCTGAAGAACTTGACAAGGTAGCTGCCGACACCATGGTAGGCGGCGCCACACTCACAAAACTTCTCGGCACATCCGCATGGTACGCTCCCGGTGCCGCTACAGCGGAAGTTGTAGAAGCTGTAATCCATGACCAGGATGCCATCATCCCCTGCTCCGCACTGCTTGAAGGTGAATATGGCGAGAGCGATCTTTGCATCGGCGTTCCCTGTGTTCTCGGCAAAGGTGGTATCAAAAAGATTCTCGAGCTTGACCTCAATGAGGAGGAGAAAGAGCTTTTCAAGAAAAGCGCGGAGGCTGTCCACAAGACAAATGCCGCTCTCCCCGCTTGAGATCGCGATATAGAATAAAAAATAAACTCCCGAAGAAACTTCGGGAGTTTATTTTTTATTCTATATAACGTTATGCGGATGCAATAGCCTCCACAATCAGAGCGACCATGAAAAGTATGCCCATTATCATGGCGATTACATCAAGTTTCCGGCTCGCCCTCGGACTCATTTTATCTATATACAATGCGGCAAGATGACAAAACACCATCATAAACACAAAAAACACGCTCGTATAAGTCCACCAGGGCGCCGGTGTGCCGATAACGAAACCCAGCCACACCACTACCAACACCAATGCGCCCCACGCGACACTTTTCATTTTAAGGATACTACGCATAATCATCTGTAAAGTTTGAATCCGAAAACATTTCCACTGTCGGCAAGAGCCAGACCTATATAATACCCCGGACCCAACGCCGACATATCAATATTCATCAACGAAGTTTCCTTGTAATACTTTTCCATCATCTGCATTCCGCCGATGGCGTATATCCTCATCATTCTGATGTTTTCAGGAAAAGAAATCTCAAAATGCCCGCCTCCCAAAGCTTTGACCACGGGTCGCGAGGGAGAGATGATTTCCTCAAGTCTTATATCGCGCTCACGATTTTCTCTGCTTACTTCGCGTATAAAATCTTCATAAAATTTAAACGGGATTTCATCATCGGCAGCAGTGACATCATCAAGAGTCAACTCCCGGTATGCATCAGGATCATACAGACTGAATTCAACAGCGGATGGCATAAGTATCTGACTCCCCGATCGTGCCAGAGACTCAAGCATATCTTTCCGCTCCCCACTTAATGCCCGGTATTCATCCGAATCATATGGAGATGCGAGAAGAGCGGATATGTATTCCGGAATATTCCGCCATGCCTCCATTGCCTTGACAGGTATGCGGGAATCGTAACGTATCAGCTCAATCTCACGCGCATAGGTCTTTAACAACGCTTTTTCATCATCCGAAATCTTGTCTTTATCAAACTTTCGGACCTTGCTGTAAGCAAGTATCGGATATGCCTTGTTCTCTCCGGATATTATGACATACCCCCCCCTTGGAGAATTGTAGACATATATGGGAGAAAACAATCTGTCTGTAGTCAGCTGCCGTCCGTTCCAGACCATCTGAGGCGGAGCGGTAACCTCTCCATAAGCGGCATTGAAAAAAGTCGCGGCAATTGAATTCGCCTCCTTTCGGGAAACAGTCTCGGCATGTGCGGCAGCTGAGACTGCCACACATGCAAAGAATGATATCAGGATTCTAAACTTCATTTATAAAATTACAGTTCTGCAGTTTCTACCTCAGCTTCTTCAACTTCTACAACATTCTGAACATTCGGAAGTTCAAGACCGAGATGCTTTTTGGCATCAAGAGCCTTAAGCACAAGACCGAGCACGAGAGCTGCGACTCCAAGACAGGCGAGCATGACCAGAGGCGCTGTGTAATTATAGCTTATGGAAGCCACTTCCTCTGTCATAGTGCCGTTTGCAAGTGCTTCTGTAATTTGCGGATTTGTAGAATCGAGCACTTTGCCGATCAACATCGGGAAAAGCCACAGACCGATATTCTGAATCCAGAATATCAAAGCATAGGCAGATCCTATGATTTTGGCATCCACAAGTTTGGGCACACTCGGCCATAGTGACGCAGGTACCAATGAGAACGAAGCTCCAAGCACAAGAATAGTCAGATATGCCACAATCACACCTCCTACCGGACTGTCCTTAAACATCGGAAGAACAAACGCGAACGTAAGATGACATGCTATAAGAAGCAACGCACCGAGCACAAGCATAGAAGCCGCTTTACCCTTATAATCCACATATTTACCGAGAATCGGAGTGATTCCCACAGCAAGCAAGGGGAAAACCGCGAAGATAGCCGCCGCACTCTGACGCATATAACCCATCCAGCAATAAAGTACAAGGCAACCTATGGCAACGACAAGCATGACGGTACGCACAACCTTGTTTTTACCGAAATTGCTCGCAAAAGAAGCGAACGCGACAATAAGCATCACGACATACTGCCATACACTTACCGCCTCACTTCCCCAGAATGAATCAGGTGCCACGTCCGTAAACGCGAGATTGCACTGCAACATATTGACCGCGTATTTCTGGAAAGGGAAAATCGCGGAATAATACAATACACACAAAAGAGCGACAAGCCAGAAAGCCCAGCTTGAAAGAATCTTGCCGAGATCGCTGATTTTGAAGGGATCGTCTTTCTCCTCTGCTTCGCCGGTCTGCGAATCAAGTTTCTTGTCCATGAAGAAATAGACAATAAACATTATCAATGCTATCATAAGAAGCACCACTCCGAAAGCCACAGAGCGTGAAACGCTTATTGTGCCGCCAAGTTCAGCAAACACAGGCGAGAATATCATACATGTGGCGACGCCAAGGCGGGCAAGAGCCATTTCCGAACCCATCGCCAAAGCCATCTCGCGACCTTTGAACCACTTAACGATACCACGGCTGACAGTGATACCTGCCATCTCCACTCCGCAGCCGAAGATCATGAAACCTACAGCGGAGAATTTAGCCGAAGCAGGCATTCCTTTATAGAACGGAGATATGCCGAGCTCATCGAAACCGGGAATATAATTCAGATGGTTTGTGAACCACACATCAAGGCTGCTGCCAAGAAATGAATCAGTAAGGGCGTACCAGTTTATCACCGCGCCCACAAGCATCACGGCACCTGACAATACAGCCGTGAAACGCACTCCCATCTTGTCAAGAATGATTCCGGCAAAGATAAGGAAGAATATAAACACATTAAGAAATGTCTCCGAACCCTGCATTGTTCCGAATGCGGTGGAGTCCCAGCCTCTTGTAGACTGCAGAAGGTCTTTGATTGGAGAAAGTATGTCCATAAAGATATATGAACAGAACATGGCAAACGCCAATAGACCAAGTGCAGTCCAGCGTGCCCAGCTGTAATCTCTCAGTGAGCCTGCCGGAGACTTTACATTAGTTGTTGTTGTCATAATTATGTACGTAAGTAAGTATTGAAAATTAGTTATAATAAGTAAATGCTGTGTTTATTTAAATTTTGAATCTTTTGGATGCTTTCAAGATTTCTCATCAGTCGCATAGCCCGCTATGCTCCTTCTTCGGAATCATGAAATCATCTCAAAATCTCCTAAAATTTAATATAAGCTAATTTCCAACACTTACTTATTGAATTTTAAATTAATACCAAGCCGGTTCAAGAAGCTCGTTTCTGAAATCCGATTCATCGACCATACCGGTTATACGGTTGCCCTCAATTCCGTCCGCATCAAGAAAGACAAACGTAGGAACCGCCTGAACCTGATATTTTTCAGCAAGTTCCGGATTTGCATCTATGTCAATCGTGATGAAATTGTATTCATCCCTGAAGTTTTTCGCAAGACGGTGAAAAACAGGTTTCATTCTCTGACACGGACCGCACCAGCTCGCGGTGAAATCCACAATACTCGGCTTGCCATTGCTGACAAGATGATCGAGGATCACTTCATCTGCATCACCCGTGTCATTCGATTCTGCATTAGTGCCGGAGGAGCCTATGTTTTCTTCCGTGCCATCGCTCACCTCCGACACGGAAGTCCTTACATCCTGCAGCTCGTCAGGATTACGGTAGCTTTTGTTTCTGCCGCATCCGGCAAGGATACAGATCGTCACTGCAAGACAGATAATTTTGCAATATTTCATTTGATGATAATTATTCTTTGAAATTGTAAGAAACTGTTTAAATTTAATTCGAAATTTTTTATATAGTGAATCTTGTGGC
>CAMWMW010000117.1 GCA_947175455.1 uncultured Porphyromonadaceae bacterium
AAAGATTTCACAAGCTATTTCTCGCTGCCTGTCAAAGTATCGCCCTCGCAGAGCGGAAAAGGATCTGTCACATTCCGGTTCGCTTCTGACGACGAGCTCCATCAGCTTGTGAAAATATTCGAGAGATTAAAACAATGAGTCAGGAAAATAAGAGGCGCAATATCAGGTTATTCGGCAGAAATATGCAACTTCGTCCCGCGGAGTGCGGTCTGGTGGTGGTGTTGGTCGTTGTTCTCCTTTTCCCGTTCGATTACCTTGCTTTGCCTGTCAGGGCGCAGAGTGCGCCGCAGCCGCAGTCTCCGGTTCTGCCTGATTCTGTGGTTTATGCAGATGCCGAGATTCTTGTAAAGGCGGGCGAGGTGACGGATTCGATACCACCTACGGAAGTCATTGCTGATGACTATCCCTATGGACTTGACGGCAAGATAGCTTTCAATCCCTCTCCGCAGAGGGCGGTGTGGCTGTCGGCATTGTGCCCGGGTTTAGGACAGATCTATAACAGACGCTACTGGAAGCTGCCGATTGTAGTGGGCGGATTCATGGGACTCGGTTACGCGACGAACTGGAACAATAACCAGTATCAGGATTATGTGCAAGGCTATCGGGATCTTGTCGACAGCGATCCCAATACGAAAAGCTACCTCGATTTCTTTCCGCCGACAGTGAATGAAAGCGACCTTGACACAGAATGGCTTACACGCACGTTCAAGAGCCGTCGCGATTATTTCCGCAGAAACCGTGACCTGTGCATCATCTGCATTGTGGCGTTGTATCTGGTGTGTATGGTAGATGCATATATCGACGCCTCTATGGCGCATTTCGACATCTCTCCCGATCTCTCGCTCGATATGAGTCCGACCCTGATGCTGCAGCCGGCATCGCGCAAACCGGCATTCGGAATCAACTGGGCGTTTACTTTTTAAACAGCTTATAACACGGCAGCCAGCCTAACGATATAGAATCATGAAGAATAAGATACGTCATATGCTCATTCTGTGCGCAGTCGCCGCTACGGCTTTCCCGTCGGTTTCCGCACCGCAGAAAAAAGGCACAGTGCTTGATGTGAAGACAAGCATATCCGACAATAATATAGTCTATCCGGAAAGTTTCGAGGCGGATACGCGCAAAATGCTTGAAGGGTGGTATATGAAAAACTATATGGCGACCGATGACCGCTATAAGAGGGAGGGTGATACCCGCAACGATGACAAGACAATACGTGAGCGTCTCGCGAAACTCCCTACGGTGATCGAGATGCCCTACAACCAGATTGTAAGGTCTTATATCGACCGTTATACGCAGAAAGGTCGCGAGCAGGTCACAGTGCTTCTCGGTCTCAGCCATTATTATCTTCCTATCTTCGAGCAGGCTCTTGAGGAGCGGGGGCTTCCTCTTGAACTGAAATACCTTCCGGTGATAGAATCGGGTCTTGATCCCAATGCGGTCTCCAGACATGGAGCCACCGGACTGTGGCAGTTTATGATAGCGACGGCAAAAGGGCTGGGGATGGAAGTCAATTCGCTTGTAGACGAACGTCGCGACCCGTATCTTTCATCTAAAAAGGCAGCCCAGTATCTCAGCGATCTCTATGCTACCTACGGTGACTGGAGTCTTGCGATAGCTGCCTACAACTGTGGACCCGGGGCTGTAAACAAAGCCATCCGCCGTGCCGGAGGAGATCCCAGGCAACACGATTTCTGGTCGATATATAATTACCTTACGCCTGAAACGCGTGGATATGTGCCTATGTTCATAGCCGCGAACTACGTGATGAACTATTATCCGCAGCACAATATCAGTCCGGTGATTCCGACAAAACCTCTGATTACAGACACTCTGCAGATCTCGGACCGTGTGCATCTCAAGCAGATATCGGCAGTCCTTGATATTCCTGTAGATGAGTTGAGAGTCCTCAATCCTCAGTTCCGTGCCGATATTGTTCCCGGTTCTCCGGAACGTTCATATACACTTGTTCTTCCTTCCCAGCAGGTTCATGCATACCTGATGAGTGAAAATGCGATAAAGGCTCATGATGCGGCAAAATATGCGCGTCGCGAAAACGTGGAACCGGGAGAAACCCCGATGCTTGCAGACAACACTATTCCGGTAAGCGTTGCCGACACTGACCCTGAAGACAGTAGTCTTCCGGTTGCAGCGGCTTCCGCTTCGAAGGGTGTAAGGACAGTGACCCACAAGGTCAAGCCGGGAGAATCGCTTGCATCGATCGCACAGACATACAGTGTGACTCCCGAGCAGATCAAATCATGGAACAGTCTGCGCAGGAATGCCGTCAGAACAGGGCAGCTTTTGCGTATCAACACAGCTTCCGGAGAAGGGGAAACCGAGACGCTGACCGCTGATGCGAACGTGACTGCCGAAAGCTCAACGCGGGCATCGCAGCCTGCGGCTCCCGCCGCCCCGGTTAAATCGAGCGCATCTAAAACCAAAACCGCAAAAGCCAAGACTCCGGCAACTACAAGCCATAAGATAAAGAACGGCGAGAGTCTTAGCAGCATCTCCAAGAAATATGGTGTCAGCATAGCTGATCTCAAAAAGGCAAACGGCATGACCAACGACAATCTGAGTGCCGGAAAGACTTTGAAGATTCCGGCAAAATCAAGTGCCGGGTCAACAAAATCAAGCGGTAAAAAATCAACCAAAAAACGCCGTCGCAGATAATGCCGTATATCAGCCGTTGGTATGGCAGCATATCAATTGCAGATAAGCCGTAATAACAGCGGAATAATTAATTCCCCGACACTCCGATGGTGCCGGGGAATTTTTACAAATAAACTGATTTGCAAGTCAGTTTTTAGATTATCTGGTTTTGAATCACTGGGTCTTAGAGACTTACTTTAGATGTCTTGTAGACTGTCTGCACGATGCAGATGCCTTTGGTCGAGATCTGAATCGCTGCCTCTCCGCCGGCAACCGTGCCTGTTGCTACAAGTGTGCCTGAAACATTGTAGACATTTACTACTGAGCCTTCAACGCCATTCTTCACGAATATGATGCCATTGGCGGCGTATATGCTCGTTTCTGCAGCCTCGAACTCGTTGACTGACGAACTCTCTGCTTCTACGATAGTCTTGAATTTCTTCCACTCGTCGTTAGTCTCGTATGCGTTTTTTGAACCTGCGGGAACAGTAAGAATGGCATCATACGCATCATCGGTAGGATAGAATGCTGTTGCCCCAAGTGTGGGAGGTGTGACTGCGAGGATAGAGACATTGGCGATCTTTGCCTGATTACGGAATGCCTCTGTGGTTATGGTCTTCAGAGAGGCTGGTAGTTTCACATCTGTTATCTTGGCGAGTGATCTGGTGGAAATGGAGAAAACACGTTTGCCGATGGTCTCAAGGGCTGAGCAGCCGGTAAGATCCACGCTCGTTTCCTTGCCATTAAGGAATGCCTGGTCTCCGATTGTGGTCAGAGATGCGCATCCCGACAGGTTTATCATGAGTGCCGATGCCTTGTTGTTTGCGAACGCGCTCTCTTCGATTTCCTTGAGTGCGCTGCAGCCTGACAGATCAATAGTCACTTCTGTGACTCCTGCCTTCTGTGAGCAAGTGTTAAAAGCACTCACTCCGATTGACTCAAGTGATTTTAATCCTGAAAGATTGATGGCTTCGAGGAAATTGTTGCTCTGGAACGCCTCTCTCTGTATTGTCTTCAGATTGACGCAGGGAGAGAAATCGATATCGGCAGCGGATGTGTAGTCTACGGCATTCTCTGCAACCGATGTGATGCTTGCGGGCAACACCAGTTTTTTGATTGTTTCGTTTTTGTAGAGAGCCTCTTTGGGTAAAACATCTGCCGGATGTGTTATACCCTCGAGCGTTTCTTCGGCGACTTTCGCATCCTTGATGTCTAGTGTCTCCAGTGCTGTCAGAGTGTTGATGAAGATGAAGTCCGTTTTGTTGACAGGACCTGACACAACAAGCTCAGTGACGGAAGTTTTTTCATCATCCGTAAGCAAAGTGGCGAGTGTTCCTGCCGATGCAGGGGTTACTTTTTTACTTTGTGCCATTGCGGGAGTCATGCATAGCATGGCGAAAGCCACGGGGAGTAAAGATCTGATTTTCATAAATTCAATTTATAATGAACTAATTATTTATGTGTAGCATTTTTTGAACGGAAAAGGAAAACGGTGAAGAGAATCATGACCACAAGCATTATGACCAACTCCGTGCTGTATTTCATTGGTTCAATCCATATCTCGCGGAAAAGATCCCATCTTCCGAGTATCTCGACAAATGTCCAGAAGATTATCACGGTAGGCACCGCATAGCGGATAGCATAACCTATGTGCTGTATCTTCATCAGTTTATAGAAAAGATATGCCGACCAGACGAGGCTGCCGAAAGCTATGAAGGCAGTCACGGGATGACGGTCGCCGAGAAGCTCATTGTCGTAGGCGAACATCAACACCAGATAACTTGTCCAGAGCAGCATATTGGTCTCCATGAATGTAGTGACAGAGTGATTTCTTACGGAGGAGTGGAGAGAATCGGCATGTTTGTTGATACCGAGTTTCTTCTGAATCCATGTGTAGAAGATGCAGCCTGTGCGCGTGCCAAAGATATAGAGCGTGCTGACTATTGCCCAGAAACCTACCGACGACATGAGTATCAGGTATTCAGGTTTGGTCACAATCTCGCCATTCTCCATCAGCGGCGCCACCTCATAGCGGTGGGCATAATAGACGAAGGTGAATTCTATCCAGCCTGTCCACACGAGCAGGGCACCGAAGAGTCCGGCAAATGTGGCGTGGGTGTCTTTTTTCATGTAGAAACCCCAGATTGCCAGGACAAGTCCTATGAGTCCGAGGATAAACGCAGCCGGAGTCAGCGCGCTTTCACCGAGTGTTTTTTCCATGATAATCATCGCCGCGTGCCCCAGAGGCATAGTGAAGAGAACTATCACAAACGCGGACAGCCCGATGAATCGGTGTTTTTTTTCTTTTGTCGGTTCCATATTTTTAATTTAAATTTTAATATTTTCTTGAAGGAAAGGCGAAGACAGCCACAAGGCCATAGATGCCCGCAGCCAGCACTATCAGAAGGTCAACGATGCCGGTGATTTTCCAGACCTTGCGCCTGCTGATAAACTTGATGATGAGGAAAAGTGCGGCGCAGATGAGATTCATCGGATAGAAATCTTTTACCGGATTCGGAATCGGGATGAAATGCGCCATTCCGGGAGTCAGCATTATCTTGAAGGGGAAGATGCTCTTTTCTCTCCGAGCCTCCTCCGACACACTGTAATGGTCGATTTCCTCAGTGTGTTCCGCCACTGGATTATATTCCGGATCAAGAACATAGAGCGTGCTCTTGTTCTTGTCGTTGACTTTGTAGGTATTATAGAAATAATTGGATGAAAGAACATAACGCCCGTTTGTGTTCTTCATCGGGAGTTTATGGAGCACATAGTCGTGACCGAGCGCGTAGATGCCGTTGTCTTTTGTGAAGATATGGCAGAGGAGGTCGCCCGATGAATGACATTTTATATTCTTCACCACCTCATCGAAAGGAATCTTTCTGACATAAGGGTTGCCCTTTGTCATTTTCAGATGGAAAATCTGACCATTTCCGTCAACAATGAAATATCCGTCATCTTTCGATTTGATGGTTGACGGGATGCCATAGATTCCCTTGGCGGGCACTGAAAAACCGGCTTCCGTGAGAGCATTGTTGAAGATTGCGCTCTTCTCTGCGTTTACTCTGAGGCTTCCGCAGTCAAGAAATTCAATTCCATGGGAATTGATGCGGAATACATCTTCGGGAAGGTTCACTCCTCTGCGTCCCGGTTCTGATTCAAAGAGGGGATTGAGCTGAAGGGTGAATGACGATTCAGCCAATAGCATGCCTCTCTTCACCATCTTGGTTATCTCAGGTGTCAGCTCAACGCCGTTGAGTGAATCCGGAAACTCACCCATTATATTCAGTCGCCGGGTGTTGTTGAAGGGGAGAAGTCTCATATATTCCTTCTCTTCCAGCTCTTTCCCTTTCGAGTCATAATATTTCATCTCCGATTTGTTCTCAAGGGTGTCGCCCTCCTCTCGTGAAATTATGAAATCGTGGGAAACCTCGCTGAAATAGATCATTGTCTTATAGGGGCGTTTCTCTACCGACTTCTGGTAAAATGCCGGAAGATAATATGCCATGGCGAATATGCCTGTCGCTATGAGTAATATTCTGACTGTTTTCGACCACATGACTAATTTTCTCCTTTGTTAAAACGTTGTGACGTATAAATGATTGAC
>CAMWMW010000118.1 GCA_947175455.1 uncultured Porphyromonadaceae bacterium
ATAGAATCCGAGTCCGAAATGTCCGATGATTGAGTTTGCGTTGTCTTTGTATTTCTCAAGGAACTCTTCCGCTCCGGAGAACGCTATCTGGTTGATGTATCTGTCGACATCCCCGGCATCCATGCCGATGCCGTGATCCGACACGGTGAGCGTGCCGTTTTCCTTGTCGACAGTGACTTTCACATTCATTTCTCCGAGCTCACCCTTGAACTCGCCAAAAGAGGACAGCGTCTTCAGCTTCTGAGTCGCGTCTATAGCATTGGATACGAGCTCACGCAGAAATATTTCATGATCGCTGTATAAGAATTTTTTGATAACGGGGAAAATATTTTCAGTAGTAACCCCGATTTTTCCTGTTGCCATATTTCTCTTTTTTTATTGATGATTCTACAGACAGGCACAGGAGATTCATATCAGCCGCCCCTGTCTGCTTCTGATATTGAATAGTCAAATATCGTGCCATTGTCAGAATCTGAGACGATATCGCGGATTTTCAGCGAGAAACGGGTTTGCCGCTTTCTCACGTCCTATGGTCGATGAGGGCCCGTGTCCGGGATATACAACCGTAGAGTCGGGGAGAGGCAGAAGATTATCCCGTATGGACTTTATGAGTGTGGTTCCGTTTCCGCCCGGAAGATCGGTGCGCCCCACGGAACCCTGGAACAGGGCGTCGCCGGTGATTACAAATCCGCCTTCCCTGTCGTAAAGCGCGATACTGCCGGGAGAGTGTCCCGGCACGTGTAGAACTTCCAGTGTGCCGTTGCCTATTTTTATCTTGTCGCCAGCCTCGACAAAAGTGTCGATTGCCACGTCTTCCACCTTCTCGCCGATTCCGAAAGCTTCCGCCTGCTGGCGGAGCCTGTCGCCAAGGAACGCGTCCTCCCTGTGTCCCACAAGGGGAACACCGTATTTCATTTTCGCATAGGCAACGCCTATGGCATGGTCTATATGCAGGTGGGTGTCTATGATATTCGTGACTTCAAGCGAGTTCTTTTCCAGAAAGCGGGAAAGAGCCTCCTCTTCTTCGGTGTTGATCATGCCCGGGTCTACAATCGCGGCTTTTTTCGATGAGGGGTCATAAACCACATAAGTGTTTATTCCGAACAGAGAGAATTCAAATCTGGCGATATTCATTGTTTTTCACTCATTTTATGATTGTGAATGCGATTTTTTTAGTGTCGAAGAAAGGTTCGGAAAAATAATCGCTTATATTTATAACCTCGCTGCAGTGCCTAAGGTTTTTCATTTCTGCGGAAATGTCCCCCCCCTTGAGTGTTATGAGTCCGTTGGGGATGGCGTTGCGCTGCTCCGTGGCGATGTTCTTGCGACATATTTTTATGAGGTCGGGCTGCGGCATGACGGCACGGCTTACCACAAAGTCGAACTTCTCCTTGCATTCCGCCACGTCTCCATGCCGGAACGACACGTTGTCAAGAGCGCAGGCGTCGGCTATTTCTTTTGCCACAAGGAGTTTCTTCCCGGTTCTGTCGACAAGATGGAAATGAACATTGGGGAAAAGCACAGCCAGCGGCAATCCCGGGAATCCGCCTCCAGTGCCGAAGTCCATTACCCGGGAGCCGTCGGTGAAGCGCAGGAATCTGGCGATTGCGAGGGAATGTAGGATATGGTTTGTCTCAAGATTGTCGATATCTTTGCGGGATATCACGTTTATTCTGGCGTTCCACTCAGGATACAGCTCGAGCATCTTCCCGAAACACTCTTTCTGCCTGTCGGAAAGATCGGGGAAATATTTGAAAATGATATGTTCCATATTTTTATAACATAAATGACACCGATTTATTGAATCGGTGTCACTTAAGAAGTCAATTAACATTCAGAAGATTCTCAGAACCAGCGCACATATGCAAAATCCTGACGGTGGGGGAGAGCCTCGTTCTTCGGATACATACGCAACGCGTATTTGTATGTGCCCGCCTCCTTGAGTGAGGATTTGAGCTCATAGGTGAATACGCTTCCGTCGCGTTTCACCACCTTGAAGTCTGCGCGGCCGTCATATTTGCTTTCACCGTGCTCCTCCTTGTAGAAAACAAGCTCCACACCTACGGAATCACCGAGACCCTTAGTGTCGATGACGACATTGATGTCAATCTTGTCACCGGTACGCGACGCTCCTGCATGAACCTCGTCGAAGTTGGAAGAAAGCACCTGTATGCTGTCCCATTTTGAAGCGACTTCCTCTTTCCATGCCACGATTTCGCGAGCCTCGGCAAAGTTGTTTGCCTCAAGTCTGGCTGCGCGTTTTGCCTCAGGCTGATAGAAGCGGGAGATATAATCGTCGAGCTGACGCTTCATTGTGAAATGGGGCGCGATGTTTCCGATCGAACGCTTGATATACTGGATCCATTCGGGGCTGTAGCCTTTGTAGTTCTTGTTGAAGTAGAGAGGAATGATCTCGTTCTCCAGCATTGAATAGATAGTTGCCGCGTCAAGCTTGTCCTGCTGAGCCTGGTCGGTGTATGTGCGTTTGTCGGTGAGAGCCCATCCGGCTTTCTCATCGAAACGGTAACCCTCATACCACCATCCGTCGAGCACAGAGAAGTTGAGCACACCGTTCATCTCGGCTTTTTCTCCTGAAGTTCCCGAAGCCTCGAGAGGACGTGTCGGAGTGTTGAGCCAGATGTCGACACCGGAAACAAGGCGTTTCGCGACAATCATGTTGTAATCCTCAAGGAAGATGATCTTGCCCGAGAACTGGGGCATCTTGGAGATTTCAGTGATACGTTTGATCAGACCTTGACCTGCTCCGTCGGCGGGGTGCGCCTTGCCGGAGAAGATGAACTGCACGGGATATTTCTCGTTGTTCACAATCTTGGCGAGACGGTCGAGATCGGTGAAAAGAAGGTGAGCGCGCTTGTAAGTGGCGAAACGGCGTGCGAAACCGATTATGAGGGCGTTGGGGTTGATTTTGTCAACAATCTTCATCACCTCTGTCGGATCACCCTGGTTCTTGAGCCATTTCTCTTTGAAATCCTTCTTTACAAAATTGATGAATTTGTTTTTCATCGTCATACGCATGTTCCAGATGTCCTCGTCGGGAACGTTGAAGATACCCTTCCACATCTCGGGATTGCTCTGGTCGTTGAAGAGATCCTGATTGAGATGCTCGGAATAGAACTCTTTCCATTCGGTAGCCGCCCAGGTAGGCATGTGTACGCCATTGGTCACATATCCCACGTGAGACTCCTCGGGAGCGTAGCCTTTCCAGATTCCTGCAAACATTTTCTTGGAAACCTCGCCGTGAAGCCAGCTCACGCCGTTTGCCTCCTGACATGTGTTGAGGCAGAACACGCTCATCGAGAAACGTTCGTTGGTGTCGGGATTCTCGCGACCCATGTTCATTAGATCGTTCCAGGATATGCCGAGTTTTGCGGGATACTCACCGAGATATTTTCCGAAGAGAGACTCCTCGAAATAGTCGTGACCTGCGGGCACGGGAGTGTGTACGGTATAGAGAGAAGAAGCGCGGACGATCTCAAGCGCCACATTGAAAGGAAGATGATCCTTCTGAACGTAATCCACAAGACGCTGGAGGTTCATGAGTGCCGCGTGTCCTTCGTTGGCATGGTAGAGGTCGGTCTTTATGCCGAGTTTCTCAAGCATAAGTACACCACCGATGCCGAGGAGGTATTCCTGTTTGATTCTGTTCTCCCAGTCGCCGCCATAGAGCTTGTGTGTGATCTGACGGTCCCACTCCGAATTCTGGTCGAGGTCGGTGTCAAGGAGGTAAAGTTTCATGCGGCCCACGTTCACGCGCCATACGTGGCTATATACCACGCGACCCGGATACGGCACTTCAAGCACCATCGGCTGACCGTCTTCGCCGAGCACCGGCTCAATCGGAAGCTGGTCGAAATTCTGGCTCTCGTAGTTTGCGATCTGCTGACCGTCGATGGAAAGAGACTGCGAGAAATAGCCGTATTTATAAAGGAAACCGACGGCAGTCATGTCGATGCGGGAATCGGAAGCCTGTTTGATGTAGTCGCCGGCAAGCACGCCGAGACCGCCTGAATATATCTTGAGACAGTTGCACAGACCATATTCCATGGAGAAATAAGCAACGGAAGGAAGCTTTTTGTCCATAGGCTGTTTCATATAGTCCTTGAACATTGCGTATACATCCTTGATGCGCTGCATCATTGCCGCATCAGAGAGTATTTCCTGATAACGTTCGTAAGAGAGTTGCTGAAGAAGCATCACAGGATTTTCACCGACCTGACGCCAGAGGTCATGGTCTATGTCGCGGAAAAGGCGTTTGCCCGCGCTGTTCCATACCCACCAGAGGTTTTTAGACATTTCCTCGAGAGGTTTCAGCTCTTTGGGAATCTCAGCGCTCACGGTAATCGTACGCCATGCCGGAGCATTGGTATTGCTGACTTGAAGTTTCATATAGTTTTAATTGGTTTTATAATCAGGTTTGTTATTTTCTTATTTCTTGTTTCTTTCCGAAGCCCTGCGCAGCGCAACGGAAAAAGCCTCGTCATAATGCGTTATGAAGAATTTCCAGTCTGCTTTTTCCGCCGTCAGGAAAGCCGCGTGCCGTGCTTCTGAGCGAGCTACCGGAGTCTCCTTGTAATAGCCGGCTGCAGCCTCAGCTATAACATCGCAAGAATCGGAATAGTTGGAATCCTCTCTTTCCGCAACGTAGACTCCGCTCTGTCGCAATCCGTTTCTGAAGTTGTCGAGCACCCATTGTCCGAAGCCAGCCTTGTCGGTCGTGACCGTAGGCACACCGAAGGCTGTGCTCTCGAGAGGAGTGTAGCCCCAGGGTTCGTAGTAGGAGGGGAAAAGGGTAAGGTCGAATGCCGGAAGAAGATCATAATAAGCTATGTCGAGTATTCCGTCATGTCCGTCAAGGTAACTCGGCACGTATATTACGCGCACTTTTCCGAGTCTGCCCTCGCCGCGAAGCTGGCGTATTCTTACGCATACCTCGTCGGAATCTTCATTGAAGAGGCGGTGGGTCAGGAAATCGGGAGCCGAATTGTCGCTGCCGTCGAAATCGAGCGTCATCAGCAGACTCCCTGACGGTTCCTTCACCCATCCAGGCACAAGTATAAATGCCAGTGCCTCGGCGTTTTCGGGAAGTTTTTCTTCCATTTTTACAAGAGAATCGAGGAAAAGGTCAAGACCCTTGTTTCGGTATTCGTGTCGACCGGAAGTCGCGATAAGGAATGTATTGTCGTCATACTTCCTGCCGCCAAGGGCGGCAGCCACATTAAGCAGCCTCATGCGTCCGTCTTTGCGCAGTTTGTTGTATTTTGCGGTTTTGGGAACAAAATCCGGCTCAAAGCCGTTGGGAGTCACAACCTGCGGACGGATCTCAAGCAACTGTTCGCATTCTCTTGCCGTGACCTCGCTTACTGTGGTGAAGCAGTCGGCGGCGTGGGCGGCAGCCTTTTCAAGCGAATGTTTCGACTGCATGTTCAGTTCGGAAGCCATCTGGTCTCCGTTGTAATTGTGGAAGTATTCGTAGAGAGGCTTGCCGTTTCCGCAGATGCTGCGTCCGATGCTTGTGGCATGGGTCGTGAATACTGTCGCGGTCTCGGGCATTGTGAGCTGAGTGTATAGAAGACCCAGCGCCGTTGGCCATTCATCAAAATGCGCCCCAACGTTTTTCTCCTCTACTTTAAGGTGTTCTGCGAGAGCCTTGATCACGATTGCCGATGCCACGGCAAATTCACAGGATTCTCCGTAATCTCCATAAGAATGGAGGGAATCGACACCGTATTCTGTCCACATCTCGCCGTATACCTCGTCAATGTGGGCTGCGGTTTCACCGGGATTGACAAGGACTACAAGCGGAGTGCCCGGAATGTCCCAGCGCCCTGTGCGTATTGTTATGCCCCACGGAAGCTTGAGTTTTGAGGCTGCGGATTTAAGAACAGTCTTTTTCTCTTTGAAATAGGGTGACGGATTTTCAGCAGTCCACACATCCGGACCTATGAAAACCAGATTATCAGAGAATTGTTCCTTAAGTTGTCGTGCTTTTGTTGAAAGAACGGCGTATATGCCGCCGATTTTATTGCAGACCTCCCAGCTTGTCTCCGTAATCAGACCGATATTCTCGGCAATCGAAGTGTTGCAAGCCTGTTTGGTCTCTGTCTTTTTGTTCTGGCGTGTCATTAATATATTTCGAATTTATTTATGCAGCCTTTTTTCTTAATTGATAATTAATCCAACTGCTTGTAAAATTGTGTCAGTGTCACGCGCTGTGACACCGAATTCACATTAACAA
>CAMWMW010000119.1 GCA_947175455.1 uncultured Porphyromonadaceae bacterium
TTTATAATAAGTAAATGCCGAGCTTATTTAAATTTTGAATCTTTTGGATGCTTTCTTGATTTCTCATCAGTCGCATAGCCCGCTATGCTCCTTCTTCGGAATCATGAAATCATCTCAAAATCTCCTGAAATTTAATATAAGCTAATTTCCAACACTTACTTATTGGAAAGATGAGTTCTGAATTTCCAAAGACGGAATTTCCATGTTCCAGTAAAGGTAAGTAAGTAACAAAAGTTGAAACTTCAATGAATAAAAAGTTTGTCGCCGGGGCAGGGGTAACTCTTTTCGCTTTGGCTCTTACGGCTAAGGATCCCGTAATAATGACTGTCAATGGTGTTGACGTTCCTAAATCGGAGTTCGAATATCTGTATGGAAAGAACAGTCAGCAGCAGCTTAGCCAGCAGCCTCTTGATGAGTATGTGGAGATGTTTAAGCTTTACAAGATGAAAGTAGAGGATGCCAAGGCGGAAGGGATAGACACTACTGCGGCTTTCAGAAAAGAGATGGAGCAATACCGACATGATCTTGCGGCTCCTTATCTTGCCGACTCTGTATTTCTTGAAAAGCTTCTTAAAGAGACATATGACCGGGCAACGCAAGAAGTAGAGGTAAGCCACATCATGCTCTTTAAAAGTCAGAATCCTGCCGAGAATGCCGCTAAACGCCAGCGTATCGACAGTGTCAGGAATGCTTTGCTCTCCGGTGCTGATTTCGCGGAACTTGCCGCCGGAATATCGGAAGACCGCGGATCCAACCAGAGAGGTGGATGGATGGGTTACATATCCGCCCAGCAATATCCGTATTCATTCGAGGTTGCAGCCTACGCCACTCCCGAAGGCGAGATTTCTGAAATTGTGGAAAGTCCGGTCGGATACCACGTGCTGAAGGGAGGCAAGCGTCGCCCGGCGAGAGGTAAAATCCAGGCTGCCCATATTCTTAAGATGGCACAGGGCAATGATCCCGCGACAGATGCAAAGGCACGACATGAAATTGACAGCATCTATAATATTGTCAAGGCAAATCCATCGGCATTCTCGGAACTCGCCACCCGTCATTCCGATGACAGAGGTTCGGCACGTCAGGGTGGAATGTTGCCATGGTTCGGTTCAGGCGAAATGGTCGCGGAATTTGATTCCGTTGCGTTTTCCATGCCAGACAACAGCATAAGCGAACCTTTCCGCACTGCTTTCGGCTGGCATATCATCAACCGGATCGCCTCGCGTCCGATACCTTCTATGGAACAGATGAAGCCCGAGTTCCTTGCGCGTGTAACCAATCCGCAGGATGAACGATATGCGCTTGTGCGTGACAATCAGACCGCACGTCTTGCTGCAAAACATAAGGGAAAAGTCAATGATAAAGTGGTGGAATCCATTGAGCGTTATATCAGTACAAATGCTCTTGACTCCGCATTTTATAGCACTTACGGCAATGCCGCGAACGGTAGTATGACCTTGGTCACCATAGATGGAAAGAAAATTCCGGTGTCGGCTTTAGTGTCTGAAATGAAGAATATGAGACAGGACAATCCAGAAGCCGCATTGAAAATATTTGACAACAGTCTTGCTTCGTTCTACAACTCCTCTCTTGTAGAGGCGGAAATAGACAGGCTCGAGCGTGAGGAGCCGGATTACAGGAATCTTCTTCATGAATATATCGACGGCAGTCTCCTTTATGAGGTAAGCGTGAAGAAAATCTGGGATAAGGCAGCCAAAGACACGGAAGGTCTGAAACAATATTTCGAATCTCATCGGGAGAATTACAAATGGAGCGTTCCTCATGCAAAGGGGTATCTTGTTCAGGCGCTCAATGATTCCATTGCGGATGAAGTGAGAAAAATGGCGGCTGTCACGGGGCGTGACTCGATTGTCAATACGATACGCAAATCATTCAACGGCAAAGTCTCGATAGAGAAGGTGCTTGTGGAGAAAGGGGTAAACGCGATGGTCGACAATCTTGTATTTGACGGAGCACCGGCAAAGCCTGTGAAGAAGAATTTCGAATCATTCTTCATGATAGATCCGAGAGTATTGACTGAACCAGAGGAATATACGGATGTGCGTGGACTCGTCACGAATGACTATCAGAATGAGTTTCAGAGTCAATGGGAGGATGAGCTCAGGAAAAAATATCCGGTAAAGGTCAATCAGAAAGTGTTAAAAAGCGTGAAGAAATAGAATAAAAGGCATTTCCAAGGGGAGGCCGGGTCAATATTAAGACCCGGCTTCTTTTTTATTAATGGAAATTTGTTTAAATTTGTAACGTATTATGAAAATGCGGAAACCGATACAGTTCATAAGTGTGTTTATGGCATCGGCATCATTGCAGATGCCTTTGGCTTGCTCATCTCCGGCGGGGGAAGAGGTTTCAGCCGAGAAGATACTTGTGGAGGTGGGAGATTCCGCACTTACTGTGCGCGAAGTTGTTTCGAGAATTCCGTCAGGTCTGTCGGAGCAGGACAGTCTCGATCTATTTAATTCGATAGTGGAGCGCTGGGTAAGAACGATGATGCTCAGTGATCTTGCCTCCGATAATGTCGCAGACCTTGAGAAGATAGACCGCATGGCTGAAGATTACCGTAACAATCTTATAATAGAACGCTATCTGCGGTCGAAGCAAGGTGAGATTCCGGCTGTTTCGGAGCAGAGTGTAAAGATGTATTATGCCGAGCATGGATCGGAAATGAAGCTCTCCGCTCCGATCATCAAGGGTATATATATCAAGGTGTCGGATTCAGAAGAGCGGTTGGGTGACATAAGGAAATGGATGTCGTCGCCTACATCTTCCGCTATCGACAATATCGAGAAGTATGGTCTGCGTCAGGCGTCGCAATATGAATATTTCAAGGATGAATGGCTTGACTGGGCTGATGTGGCGGAGCAGATACCTTACAGATTTTATGATGCGGATGCATTCCTGGGTTCTGCCAGAGACTTCGAGACATCATACGGAGGCTCTACGTATATACTGCATGTGTTCGATTATCTTCCTACCGGAAGTGTCATGCCATATGAATATGCGTCCCGGCGTATCGCAGATATGATGGAGAGGGAGAAAAAGGGTGCCTACAGAATAAGGCTGCTGACCTCGCTATATTCCAAAGGAATTGAGGAGGGGAGGCTTAAGCCGGGCTTGTATGATCCTGTAAAAAGGAAGATGCGGCAGGAGGTCGCGTCAGATAATGAAAACAAGAATAAACAAGAACCTGATATATGAAAATAAGAAACGTGATGATACCGGCGGCGGCTTGTATGGCACTTTGTGCCATTGCTGCTCCCGTGAAGCGCAATGTCGTTGACGAGGTTGCCTGGATAGTCGGTGACGAGCCGATTTTTCGTTCTGAAATAGAAGACCAGTATGCGCAGATGCGGTCGGAGGGCACATCTGTGGCAGGTGATCCGTATTGCGTTATTCCCGAGAGGATAGCTGTGGAAAAGTTGTATCTGCATCAGGCAAAGATTGATACAGTCGAGGCTCCCGAAGGACAGGTGCAGGGATCGGTAGACAAACGTCTGGCATTCTTTATAAACAATTTCGGTTCACGCGAGAAGGTTGAGGAATATTTCCGCAAACCTTATGCGCAGTTGCGTGAGCAACTTCTTGAGGTTATGCGCAATAATTATATAATAGAGCAGGTGCAGCATAATCTCACAAAAGATGTCAAGGCGACTCCCAACGATGTCAGAAAATATTTCTCCACATTGCCGGAGGATTCCATACCTTATGTGCCGATGCAGGTGGAAGCCCAGATCATATCTATCAATCCGGTTATTCCCGCCCAGGAGATAGAAGATGTAAAAGCGCGTCTTCGCGATTATGCGGACAAGGTGAATCGCGGCGAGTCTAAATTCTCTACGCTTGCCATCATGCATAGCGAGGACGACGGGTCAGCCATGCAGGGGGGCGAGCTCGGCTACCAGTCGAGATCGTCATGGGTGCCGGAGTTTGCCAATGTTGCGTTCAACCTCAATGACCCCAAGAAAGTGTCGCGCATTGTGGAAACCGAATATGGCTATCATATCATTCAGCTTATCGACAAAAGGGGTGATCAGGTGAATGTGCGTCATATTCTGCTTACTCCCAAGGTAAACGAAAAGGATCTGAGGGAAGCGACTGTGCGTCTTGACTCGTTGCGCAAAGAGATAGTGGCAGGCAAGTTCCCCTTCGAGGATGCCGCAAGATACGTGTCGCAGGATAAGGATACGAAAAACAACAGAGGAGTCATGGTGAATCCTCAGACCGGCAGTCCGCGCTTCGAGATGCAGGAATTGCCGCCGGAGGTGGCGAGAAGGGTAGAGATGATGAAACCCGGAGACGTGTCTGAAGCGTTTATAATGAAAGATACGAAGCGCAACAAGGATATCGTGGCGATAGTCAAACTTACGAGCCGGGTACCCGGACATAAGGCGAATCTTTCCGATGACTATAACATGCTTAAGGAAATGTATGAGGCAAAGCGGAAAGAGGAGATTCTGAAAGAGTGGGTTGAACGCAAAATCAAGGATACCTACGTGAAAATAGCCGATGGCTGGCAAAATTGTGAATTTGAATATGAAGGCTGGATAAAGTGATGATTTCAAAGACTCCCAGAATTATAGTGTTTCTCCTGGCGGCTATAGTGCTGTCGGGAGGAATCTCTGTTATGGATTCCCTATACGCCCAGCAGCGTAAGAAAAAGGAAAAGAAGGAGTCTTTCACACGTCCGGCTCCGACACAGCCGATCAAGCCTACGATACCCTCGACCAACAGGTATCAGGAAGACAAGGTCTTTCTTGAAAACGCGGATTCGTTGTTCCGTCCGCCTATGGATTTCGAGGAGAAACAGATTGTGAAGGGTAATGTGGTGTTCCGTCAGGGAGGAATGTGGATGTATTGTGATTCGGCATATTATTTTCCGGAACGCAATTCTCTTGACGCATTCGGACATGTGGAGATGAAACAGGGCGATACGCTTTTCGTATATGCCGACAAACTCTTTTATGACGGCGGACAGCGGAAGGCTGTGCTGACTGCCGGTCCGTCACGTCAGGAGGTGACGCTTAAAGACCCTAAGGTAACGCTTGTCACAGACAGTCTCGACTATGACATGAACATAGAGATGGGGTGGTATACCCGTGGCGGAAAACTTCAGGATGACATCAATGTCCTGACTTCGACTTACGGAGAATATTCGCCCGCCACAAAACTTGCGCGGTTTGAGGACAATGTGGTTCTTGTGAATACCAAGGACGGTTACAGGATGTTTACCGAAGAACTTGATTACAATACGGGAACACATATAGCCACAATCAATACGGAAACACGCATAGAAGGTGCGAATGACACAATCCTTACGACGGCAGGCCGTTACAATACGCAGACAGACAATGCCATTCTGACCGCGAGATCCACGATACTGCATAGAGACAGTTCGATGAATGTCGTCACGCTTGAAGGTGATTCGATAATCTATGACAAGGCTACACGTCTTAGCCGCGCTTTCATGTTTCGTGATGCGGCGAAGAATCCGCAGCCGATGGTGCTGACTGACACCGCGCGCAAAATGACACTGATAGGTGGATATGGCGAGTATGACGATTCGTTGCGCCGGGCATATTCCACAGATTATCCGTTGTTGATGGAGTATTCCCAGAAAGACACGCTTTTTCTTAGAGCCGATACCATCCTTACTTCCGTAAGAGTGGAATATGTGTGGCCTGACAGTCTTGCAAGAGCTTTGAGCGCGGAGACGAGAGCGCGTCTGCAGGGTTATACATCCGCTTCCGAGATTGCAGACGAGATGACTGTTGAAGTACTGCGGATTCCTTCCGGTTTCCCGAAACCCGGTCATGCAGAGCTGTTGCGTGGATTTTCGACCGGTTTTTTCAAAATGCTTGAAGATTTGAAAAAGGAACAGAGGAAAACTGAAAAATCAGAGACCGGTGAATTAAAGGCAGAGAAGCCGGAAGCCACACATCTTCCGGACAGTGTCGCATCACGCCCGGAGATAACGGATTCTGTAGGAATTGAAACAATTCTGTCAGATTCTTCGGCTGTTGTTCCGTCAGGACCAAGACTCGACAAGCTCGGAAGAGACTCGACATATATGGTTCCTAAAGACTATCATGTCGCAAGGGCTATAGGGAAGGCTCGCTTCTTCCGTCAGGACATGCAGGGAATCGCGGATACGATGATATATCAGTAGTATGACTCCATGTTGTATCTTATTCGCAAGCCTGTTGTCTGGAATGAGCAGA
>CAMWMW010000120.1 GCA_947175455.1 uncultured Porphyromonadaceae bacterium
ATGGTAATATGCACAGGCGGACTTGCAATGAGCCTTATGGGACTCCCGCTCTCGGATTCATTCTTCTGCGCCTTATCAGCTATATCAAATACCGGACTCGGCACCGAGGTCACAGGTCTTTCGGAAAACTACGCACTTATACCGGATGCCGCCAAATGGCTTCTGTCTCTTATAATGCTTATCGGTCGTCTTGAGATATTTACCATCCTTCTGCTATTCACTCCCACATTCTGGAAGAGATAGGATACGCTGACAAGGGAGATACTGCCCTTTCTTACCGGTCATGCCGGCATAGTGCACGGCATGACGCTGGCAGACATGATAGCACGCAAGGCAAGACGTGCAATTGTCTCCCCATTTCGGTCTTGATCCGACAATCGATATATTTCCGACAGGACAGGCGGCCGAACAGGCGCCGCAGCCCGTGCAATCATCTGTAGAGTGCCATTTGGATGGCTTTATTCCCCATCTTTTGAAAAGAGGATAAACTATACGTGTCTTCAAGGTCGGGAAAGAACCTTCAGTCACATTTTCCTCCCATTCGTTATTGAGTATCTTGGAAGCTATTCTTCCCACTTGAATACGAGCCTTGTCAATCTTGTCTATTCTCACAGAATCGGCATCAACGTCAAAACCCGGCAGGAGAACATAGGTATTGGGCATTATGACACTCCAGCATCCACGCAATTCAAGATTAACAGATTTAAGCAGTTTCCTGAACATACGATGGGCATCTCCTGTTTCATCTCCACATGTCGCAACCATCCATACAGGTATGTCATTATCTTGTATGAAAGCGACTATCTCCTTAGACATGCATCGCACAAAATCGCACATAACAGGTGGAACGCCCCAGGAATAAACCGGAAAAACAAAACCTATGCTGTCCGTCATCTCCCCTGTTACACTTCCGTCCGGATTTAATCCACAAATATCCAAAGCCTTGTCTCCCGTATGTTTTGCGATGCGCTCCGCAACATATCTGGAGTTTCCTGTTCCTGAGAAATAGAATATCATTACAATGTGAAAATCTTAAAAATCAGTTCCGTAAGAAGGTCATACTCATTCTGGAAAGAATTCACGCCCTTGCTCTTGACATCAAACTCTCGGAGAGCGTGCACAGCATTGACTGCGCGGAACGGATTGTAATTACGCATTCCGGTCTTGATTTCGTTGAGTTGATTCTGAAAACGTATTCCCAATGCCGCCTTTAACGCAGGTTCAGATTTGTCAGTAAGATAATGGGCTATGACCAGCTTGCTGAAAAAATTGAACAACGTAGATGTTGTCATTATTGTCGGATTGGTCTTGGGATTTGATTCAAAATATTTAATAATCCTTATTGCCTTGGGGTAATTCTTATTGGCGACAGCAGAAGTCAGTTCGAAATTATTGAAATCTTTTGATATTCCTATATTTCTTTCAACATCTTCAGCAGTTATCCTCTGTCCTGCCCCTCCCTTTATCTGGATAAGCTTATTGACTTCTCCAAATAGCTTTGTAAGCGGACCTCCGATATATTCACAAAGCATTTCCATTGCCTTGTCATCTATCATACACTTATACGATGCGCAATAGTCACGGAGATGAGAAGCGAGCTGATAGTCTTTTACACGTTCGCTTTTGAATATCACAGCCCCGGACTTAGCCGCATTCTTCATCAATGACGACGTGGCATTAAGATTGTCACCTTTGAATGCGATGACAAACACGGTTGAAGCATTGGGGCGACCGACATAGGGAGCAAGTCTCTCCAAAGACTGCTTTGCCTGCTGTTTTGACTGAGCCTCTTTTAATATCACTACCCTTCGAGGTGCCATAACGGGTAGCTGCTGACCCGCAGCTATTACTGTTTCCATGTCGGCGTCCACACCATAGTACACATTCAGATTAAAATCCTTGTCTTCTTCAGCTATTGCCTTTGACTCGATAGCCTCAACTATCCTGTCGATATAATAATCCTCCTCACCCATAAGAAGATACACAGGAGCGAATACTCCCTTGTTAATCGATGTCAATATGTCTCTAAAAGTGGGATTTGCCATTATTCTTCGATAAATTCTTTTGCCATAAATATAAAACCAGAATCAATAGAATGCCGCTTGACATGGCAAACCAGGGAAAGCCGGTTTCCGTCACACCAAAATTCTCAATGTCGGCAGACACACAGCCTTTTGCCGTTAACCATGCCGTTATGACCACCATGCTGTTGTTTAAGGCATGGGCGATGACAGATGTCCAGATTGAGCCGCTCCACAGATAAAAATAGCCGAATATCGCACCTAAAAGAAGTCTCGGGAAGAATCCGAAAAACTGGAAATGCATCGCGCTGAATATGAAAGCGGAAATCCATACTGCCGCATGCCCTGGAATTGCCTTGCATAAGAGCCGCTGTATACCGGCTCGAAAAAACAGTTCTTCTGCAAATCCTGTCAGACAGCCTACGATTGCAATTCCCGATACAAGCCCTCCGATTGTAGTTGTGGAAAGGATCGCATCTGTAAAATGCCGGCTACTGTTCTCCCAGCCACGCAGCTTCTCTTCCAGTTCGTGAAGAGATTCCGGGAATACAATTGAATCGTTCCAGAATATTAGCTGATTCAAAAAGCACATGCCGATAAAATAACAAACGACAACGAGAAAGACATTACACCATCCGGGACTTATATTCAGTGAAAGAGCCATAATCGGGTTTTGAGATTCAAGACGTGACGTAATGACAGGTGTGCCTATGAAAACAAACAGATTCTGCACAGCCGATGTAACAAGGACTTTTGCCCGTTCATCGACATCGAGCGTATTGACAATCCCGGCGACAAACGAAACGAATAGAAAAGACAACAGAAACACCGCCGCAAAAATGCAGAAGTATATGAGCAACGGAGATTCAGACCCTTTACGCGTGTTTATTACTCCATTCGATGACATCAGTCAAATTTCTTACGGGTAAAAATGAAATCTCTTCCAAGATATTTCTCCCTGACTATAGGATTATTGGCAAGCTCCTCGCTTGATCCCTGAAAAAGGACTTTTCCTTCGAAGAGCAGATATGCCCTGTCTGTTATTCCAAGTATTGAATCTGCCTTATGGTCAGTGATAAGAATACCGATATTCCTTTCCTTGAGGTGATATACCACTTCCTGTATGTCCTCGACCGCTATAGGGTCAACTGCGGCAAACGGCTCATCAAGCATTATGAATTTCGGATTGATCGCAAGGCATCTTGCAATCTCCGTCCGGCGGCGCTCGCCTCCGGAAAGATTATTGCCAAGATTGTGTCTGACCTTCTCAAGCGAGAACTCTTTGATCAGGGATTCAAGTTTTTCTTTCTGATATTCCTTGGATGTATCGGTCATCTCAAGAATGGCTCGAATGTTGTTTTCTACGGAAAGTGTCCGGAACACAGATGCCTCCTGTGGCAGATAACCGATACCGAACTGAGCCCGTTTATACACAGGAAACTCGGTAATGTCATGGTTGTCGAGAAATACTTTCCCTTCATTGGGTTTTATAAGACCTACTGTCATATAGAACGTAGTGGTCTTTCCGGCACCGTTTGGACCGAGAAGCCCGACAATCTCACCTTGCGTGACATCTATCGAGACCTTGTTGGCAACGGTACGTTTACCATATTTCTTTACGAGATTCTCAGTTCTCAGAACTCCCTTTTCACAAACACCCGGAAGTTTGCCCTCAAGTTCAAGTTCCTCTTCGGCTGTAAGTTTTTCGGGAGCCTCGTCTTCCCTGTTTTTGAACCGGTTTCTGTCAAATATCGCTTTAAATTTCATTTCTTGGTTTTAGCAGAGAACGTATATAATCCGTAAGCAGTTTTATAGCCACATTGTTATGCCCTCCCTGTGGAACAATCAGGTCCGCATACCGTTTGGAAGGCTCTATATACAGTTCATGCATTGGTTTTAGCGTTTCCTCATATCTGTCAATGACCATCTTGGGAGTTCTGCCGCGCTCTATGCAATCGCGATGTATTACCCTTATGAGGCGTTCATCAGCGTCAGCATCCACAAACACTTTGACATCCATCATATCGCGCAATTCCTTGTCCGTAAGCACCAGAATCCCTTCGACCACAACTACATCACGCGGTTCAACATGAACAGTTTCCTTTAGTCTCGAACAAGTTATAAAATCATAAGTCGGCATTTCAATGGCTCTCCCCTCTTTCAATTCTCTGACATGATTTGCGAGCAAAGACCATTCTATGGACGCCGGTTCGTCGTAATTCATCTTGAGGCGTTCTTCAAGCGGGATATGAGCATTGTCCTTATAATAACAATCCTGTGGTATCACAGCGACTTCATCTTTCGGCAGACTCTCTATGATTTTTCTCACCACCGTTGTTTTACCGGAGCCGGTGCCTCCTGCTATACCTATGATCAACATAACTGGGATATGTTTATTCTATTTCAGGCAAAATTACTAAAAACCGATTTCCTCTCCAAATTTTTTTACTAACTTTGTCCGCGATTTCCATTACACCGACGTTATTGTTAATGGAAAGAATATAAATACAACTTGATTCATGGTCGTATCATCTATTAAATCTTTCGGACGCTACTGCGCTTTTATGACGCAAGTGTTTCGTATACCAGAAAAATGGCGGGAGTTTTTCAAACAGCTCGTCTTTGAAATCAACAAGCTTGGTGTCGATTCGATTCCGCTTGTGATAATAATATCCATTTTCATCGGTGCGGTGATATGCATCCAGATGACAATAAACATTGTGTCACCGATGATTCCTTCTTATTCAACAGGACTGGCGACTCGCGAGATACTCCTTCTGGAATTCTCCTGTACCATGATGTCGTTGATTCTTGCAGGCAAGGTAGGCAGCAACATCTCCTCGGAAATCGGAACCATGCGTGTCACGGAGCAGATCGACGCGATGGAGATAATGGGTCTTAATGCGGCAAGTTATATCGTACTTCCCAAAATCGTCGGATTCGTTCTTTTTGTTCCTGTGCTGTGCATACTGTCAATGTTCATGGGGTTGCTCGGCGGAGCCTTTGTGGCTCAGTTCACCGATATGATATCAATGGAGAATTATGTTTTCGGAATCCAGTCATTCTTCAACGAATGGTATATTTGGTACGCGATAATAAAAACGCTTTTCTTTGCGTTTATCATCACTTCTGTGGCGGCATATTATGGTTTTTATGTCAAAGGAGGATCGCTGGAAGTCGGGCAGGCAAGCACGCGTGCCGTTGTTTCAAGCTCCATCCTTATTCTACTTGCAGATGTCGTACTCACTAAACTCCTTTTACAATGATTGAAGCAAAAAACGTGTCAAAATGGTTTGACGGTCAACGGATACTGTATGATATAAATGCGACTTTTGATACCGGCAAGACCAATCTCATCATCGGTCAGAGCGGTTCGGGTAAAACAGTTTTTATGAAATGCCTTATCGGACTGCTCACACCGGAAGAGGGAGAAATCCTTTATGACGGCAGACGCTTCAGAGATCTTGACACCGAACAGAAACGTCAGCTGCGCACTGAGATAGGAATGCTTTTTCAGGGTTCGGCACTCTTCGACAACGAGACGGTACTTGGAAATGTCATGTTCCCTCTGAAACTCTTCAGTCCTCTTTCAAAAGCGGAACAACTCGAACGCGCTCATTTCTGTATCAAGAGAGTGGGGCTTGAGAATGCAGACGACAAGTATCCGTCTGAAATCTCGGGAGGAATGCAGAAGCGTGTGGCTATAGCACGCGCCATAGCTCTTAACCCCAAGTATCTTTTTTGCGATGAACCCAACTCCGGACTTGATCCGAGAACTTCAATTCTTATTGACGAGCTGCTGAGCGACATCACGCATGAATACGGAATGACTACAATAATAAACACCCATGACATGAACTCCGTGCTTGGAATCGGTGAGCATATAGTGTTCATCAACAAGGGACATTGCGACTGGACAGGCAACGACAAGACAATCTTCAGAAGCAAAAGCGAGTCTCTGAATGATTTTGTTTTTGCCTCGAAACTTTTTCAGGAAGTCAAAAACTATCTTGAACGTGAATACGATAACAAGTCAAGGTCGCTGTAACCGAATTTTCTGCTGAAAATTTCAACAAACCGGCGTTTGACCTCTTCCATCGAAGCCGGACTGCCGCACTCTCTCTCTATTGATGTAACGCCTTTGTCGACAAAGCCACAGGGATTTATCGCCGAAAACGCCGACAAGTCCGTAT
>CAMWMW010000121.1 GCA_947175455.1 uncultured Porphyromonadaceae bacterium
ATATGCGAGGGTCTTTGTAGTGCCGCTCTCCTGATCAATTCCGACAACGATACCTCCGCTGCTACAATTGTCAACTCTACTCCCATTTACTCCCATTCTAAGAACAGATGAAAGAGGTATAAACTTGCCATCATATATCATCGTCATGATTCGGATTGTGTTGATGGACGATGTGTTGAACTTTGCCATTTCCGGATGTTGTTTGACAACTTTCTCAATCACATATTCAGTTCCGTAAGGTTGAGTGTAGAAGTACGGTGGCTTGTTGACATATGCAAGCAATTGCTCAGGATTCTCTTTCTTGGCATCCCAGAACTTAACTGCATGTCCTCCGTAAGAAGAGATAGACGCTTTCACGACAACTTCTCCTTCTTCACGACAAAGTTTGATAAAATCTTCGACTCCTATCTTGTTAAAATCTGAGTCAAAGAAACAATCTCCTACCTTTCTTGCCACAACTTCTGTGGTTTTGACTCCGGCAAAGAGATATTTGTAAAGTTGCTTATCATCAACCGCAGTGGATCGCTTGGGATGTGTGAGCCATTCATCAATGAAGGCATAGAAGAAGCTGTCCGGGATATAGTATTTCAACTTCGATTTGTCTTGCTCCACTGCATTGTAAATGGAGAAATAATCCATATTGAGCAGATCTGTATGTGAGTTGAGGATTCCTCTCCAAAATCCTACCACATCAGACATGACTTCAGGAGACACGTCAACAGCATTCCTCATTTTTGCAGGAACCGCTTTATCGTTTACTTCCATACGAGGAAGCATGTATTGAAGGACATAACCTTTGCGTTTATCATAAGCAAGGTCACTTTCAAACTGATTGCGCTTTACTTCTTGATAATTCATAAATCGAATAATGATGGGGTTTTATTATTTTCTATTTCTTTAACTCTCGCTTCACTTGGATGAGGAGTATATTCTTCAGTCCAGAATCCATGTTCAGACATGAAGAAAAACCTTTCCCAGGAGGCATCATCGAACAGACCTTTTTTCAATGGTCTCAAAGCTGATTGTTCTGCCCTGACAAATTCTTTCTTTGTCTTTCCTCTGGCTTTGCCAATATATGTATGGCAGTCGTACACATAATCGGGCAATCTTTGTCGCTCAACAGGCGCATCGGATAACGAAACATATTCTTCTATCTCTTCATCGGGAATCAAATCCGATAAACTCTTGTCTCTTATGGTCTTTATCATAAGGACTATAGCCTTAGACCGGAAGAGAAGCGTATTGTCACCGTTTGTTTGCTTGTCGGCATCCTTCAATGCCCTAACCTCTTTTGTCAAGAGAGGATAGCCAAGCGTTGATGCTTTGTTGACAATCATTTCCCAACAGAATTTGGGATAATATACCCTGATTTCATTAGCGGCATATCCGGCATTGTCATAATCAAGAATATCTATAGCCCGGTTAAATACTTCTCGGAGGAAGTAACAGCTATGACCGTTTTTAGTGGCTGATTCAGCATCAAAAATTTCTTTACCATATCCTGTATCAAACGTTCTTTTATCTCGCGAATTGAAAAGATTACATGCATAATAATCACCGTCACGATTCTTTCTTGCACCAAGGAGTATAGAGATTGCCTTTTCAATTGGTTCGTTGCTGTAGCCTGTAGCTGTGCATATGTCTTCGCTATGCAACTTCATAATCTTTTGCGTAACCATATCATGGCAATCCTCGGCAGAGACAGTGAGAAGACGTTTCCAAAGATAGTTCCGATATTTCGGCAACATCTCGGCGGCTGCATATAGAGCCATCCGCGTGTCAGACCGTCTCAGCGCCTTTTGGATGAGAGAGGATATTTCAAATATACTGTGTCCATTTCTGGACTTAGCCTGTTCTTTTCCCATATCAATAAATTTAATATGTAAAGATAGTGAAATTTAATGAAATTTGCAAATGTAATTTACTGATAATCAAATATTAATAGAAATATTTAGATTCATGATATTTCTTCATCCTCAACCTTTCTTTGATTGGATATGAACCATCAATAGAATGTCCGAGAAGTTGTTTGCAGCGAAGATAGAGCATATTGATTCCGGCTTTAGCGACAAAGGGCAAAGAAGCATTTACACGGGGATTTATTTCAAGCAGATATACTTTACAATCTTTGTCAATCCTGAAATCAAAGCACACATTACCATCGAGTTTAAGGTCTCGGCAAATGTCTCTCACTCTTATTTCTGCATAATAGTTGTTTTGGATTTCTCCATACTCTATTGCACCGAAGGACATAGTATGCCCAATATATCCAACCATGTGTTTTACTTCACCATTGTCAGCAAGTGCAGATATGGAATAATCAGTTCCGTCTATGTATTCCTGCACAAGAATGGATTTATCAAGATTTCGCATAACCTCCTCCATTTCATCATAGGACACATAACGATTCTCTCCATACCGGTTGAACATAGTCATGTCTCGCGCTTTTTCATCATCAAGAATGGCAAATCCGTTTCCTCCGCAGTGGTCGGTGAGTTTTACGCATAATCTATGGTCGTTGGGGATGGATACATCAAATGATAGAAGATCATGAAAGCTTGTTGTAGCTATTGTAGGCGGCATGAGAGACGAATAGCGTTCATATAGGTGTAGTTTGTTGTTGGAGATTTTTATTGCCTCAGAAGACGCGATAGAGACTTTTATTCCATGCCTCTCAAAATCCTCCCTATGGTCTGCCATGAACTGAAGTTCAAGCGTTACATTCGGAATGATAACATCTATATCATTCTCTTTACAGATTCCTACAATGACATCTATGTAATCAGGATGATGAATTGGAGGGACAACAAAACATCCTTCAGCGTCAAGTCCATAAGGGAGATTATCAGGATTGGAATTACATGCAAAGACTTTCACATTAACTCCATCTTCGTTATTGCGAAGATTTTCTATTCTTTCGCTGACATGCATTCCGCAGCATGTGAACAATACATTGAAATCTCTCATGATGCTTATCTTTTAATGTTTATTTTTCCGATGTTCTTCTTGACATCATACTCATAATAAGGCCACCATTTGTTTTCCATTTCCATGCGCAGATCAACAGTCTGTTGTCTTGTCATGGTGACACCTCCTTTGTTAGTCTCCATTGATCCGGCATTACTGAGGAAATATTTAGGCTGGATAGTTATCCTGTTCATAAGCAATTCCTGGAATACCATGTCTATATCAGACGATGCTGCATCTTTATAATCATACTTAGCTTTGAGACCTGCCTTGTTGATCCATCTGCAATGACCGCACATCCCTTTGAACCCAAATTCTTTGTCATAGCAATACAATGCTTTTTGTGGTCCATCGTATGCTATTCCAAGATTGAGGTCTGACAACAAACAGCCGATTCTTTCTATCTCTTCAGTTGCAATTGCGACCGGATCTTGGTAATTGTCATTAGTAATGGGGGTGGATTTATCTGTACGATAGCTAAAATATCTTATATCATCATCTGCAATGAATATGACATCTTCAGGAGTGTTCCAAATAGTCCACCAAAGCGTATCCATAAAATTCCAACATGGACAATTTTTGGGAATGACAAGCAGATTTCTTACACCATTGGCACGATATTTCTCTGCCTCATCTTCACGGACAACATATGTGCAGTACTCAAACAAGTCTTGGGTAATGATTTTGTCCGCGCGTTGGTACGACATAACATATATGCCGAATGTCATGCCATTTTCAAGTGTTGTCATTTGCTTCTTCTTTAGAGATTATCTGGGCTTTCATATCATCATACCAAATAGCGCGGCATTTAATCTTCCTGCCCTTTGTCTTATCCTCACCTACAGTAACAGTCTTGCCTTCCAATCCAAGGCTTCGGAGAAGATTGAGATAGTCCGGTTCTGATCGACATACAATCATGACATAATCGTGCTTCTCGAATCTCAGAAGATCCATGCCTTTTATCTTTGGATCCCTGACTTCAGGAGATTTAAGGTCGCTGCTGAGATCTATCCGGAGGTCTGCTGTCCAATCAGCGAGCATTTTCATATCGAACTCACCGGCATGGGTATTGGCTTTAATATTGACGGCTTTCTTTTCTGACTCAGAGTAGCCAATAAGACGTTTGCATAAAACTTTGGTAGTCGGATCAAGTTCCATAAGAACCTTGCATCTCTGATTCCCTGATATGACATCATTGTTTTCGTCTATGACAATTACGCCAAAGTCTCCAAGCTTTTCAAGAGAATCCTGAAGAGCAGCTCTCTTCTTGGGGGTAGGCTTCTTGCGCGGATTAGGGAAGCCGTGGTTCAACTGTTGAACTTCAAGCTCAATTACTTCAATTCGTTTTTCTTGTTTCTCCATACAGTTCTCGTCATTTCAAATCTGTGAACATTACTTTTAGTAAATGATAGCCCCACGCTATAGAATCCAAGTTTCTGAGCCACGCTGAATGATGGGATGTTATCTGAGTTTACCCATATATATAGTAAATCAAGATTAAACTCTTCAAATCCAATTCTCATTAGTTGTCTGACTGCCTCAGTACATATCCCTTTTCCGTGCATGGAATCGTCAAGGATGTAATATCCAATGGCAGCAGTTCCATATCCTATCTGTTTCAATGATACAACACCAATACACCTTCCATTATATTTCACTGCATATCTGCGGTTGTTTTTCTGTTGAGCATAGAAAAGATATGCCTGTCGCTCAGATTGGAGGGTTGCCGGCAACGGCGTGTCACATTCAGTGTATTGCCACAACGCGGGATTGTTTCGTAGTGACCATGTATGCTCGGCATGATATACGTTGAGAGGTTCTATTATGACATCTGTTCTCTTTCCCATAATTGCATAGCTTTTTCTATAGTGGCATCCATATTGTAGTATCTGTAATCAGCAAGCCTACCACCAAAAATAACATTTAAAACTTTACCACGGTACATTTCGTGGAGTTTCAAATTTCTTTCTGTTGGTATAGGATAACATTCAATCGCTCCTGTGTCTGAACCTGAAACCGGTGTCTCATAAGTTATGATTGTACAACACTTGCTGTCATGCACGGGATTAAAATGCTTATGCTCAGTAATCCTTGTATATGGAAGACATGAATCAGTGTAATTAATTACCGCACATCCTTGATGATTAAGCACCGGAAGAATCTTATGTTCAAATTTCAGACCACGAAACTCAAGTGTCTTCTCTCCGAACAACTCATCCAACCTCCCTGTATAAAGTGTTCTATCTGCAATATGGCTGAATAGATCCGGATTGCCAAAATAATCATAGCCTACAGCGACATCACAATCTTTAAGCAATTGATTAAACAGGTGGTCATATCCATTCTTGGGAACTCCCTGATATTGGTCTGAGAAGTAGGTATTATCATACGTCATTCTCAAAGGCAGTCTCTTAATCAATGAGGCAGGCAGATCACTACATTTCTTTCCCCATTGTTTTTCAGTGTAGCCTTTTATCAATTTATCATAGATAGTCTTGCCAACTGTTGCAAGAGCATACTCTTCAAGATTCGTAGGTTCATCAGTGAGAATCAGGTCTTTTTTAATCAATCTTTCAATATTCTCAGGAAGATACTCACCATAAATCTGTCTGAAAGTATTCATGTTGAAAGGAAGATTAAAAATCTCTCCCCTGTAAAACGCAAGAGGTTGATTGTAGAATGGTCTCATTGGACTTAGAGAATCTACAAATTCCCACGTTTTCTTGTTGGAGGTATGGAATATATGTGGTCCATACAAATGAACGTCTATCCCAAATGATCTTCTTGAATAGCAGCATCCACCGACATGATTACGCTTATCTATAACAAGGCATTTCTTCCCTGCCTGAGAGGCAAGATATGCGAACGTGGAGCCGAACAATCCGGCTCCAACTATCAAATAATCGTATTTTGTGCGTTTTGAGGACATTTCTGTGCGAATTTAATAAAATATATTTGTTTTTCAAATACATTAGGTCAAAAATTAAGAGAAAACTCATCTTCGTAGACTAACAATCGTTTACCGGACTCAATTATCTCTACTTCCCATTTGTACATCGAAGACCAATATTCAATAAGACGAATCATCGTATATCCTTTATACGGTTCTTTCAATGTGTCAACTCTTCCGTCCATATACTTTTAGTGTTAGGGTGGGGGGGGGGGGGATCAAGTATCACA
>CAMWMW010000122.1 GCA_947175455.1 uncultured Porphyromonadaceae bacterium
GAACAATAGGTAAATTTATTTCCTTAATAAGAAAGAATTACATATATTTGCGAGTTAAAACAATTTTTTTGAATAAAGGTTTAATTTTTTACACCGACAAAAAACGACATAAAAATGGACAGATACCAGAAGACACTTGCTGAAAGCCAGGTTATCGAAAATGACGAGGTGGTGGCAGCTGAAGTAAAGAAAATAGTTGAAAATTCAGGGAAGTATGCCACTCCGGAGGTATATCAGTTCCTTTTCAGTTCCATCGACCTGACAACGCTCAGCACGGAAGACAGTGTGAAGAGTGTGTCTAAATTCACTCAGAGAGTAAACGATTTCGACAATGATTATCCCCAGTTCAAGAATGTAGCCGCCATTTGTGTGTACAGCAATTTCGCCGAGGTGGTGAAGGCTAATCTTGATGTGGAGGGTGTTGACATCGCCGTTGTTGCGGGCGGTTTCCCCTCCAGCCAGACATTCGACGCAGTCAAGGTGGCTGACGTGGCAATGGCTGTGGAAGGCGGCGCCAACGAGGTTGATATCGTGATGAATGTGGGACGTTTCCTCGATGAGAACTACGAGGATCTCTGCGACGAGATCATAGAGCTGAAGCACACCTGCCGCGATGCGAAACTCAAGGTGATTCTTGAGACCGGCTGTCTGAAGACCGCCGCCAATATCAAGAAAGCGTCAATCCTTTCCATGTACAGCGGCGCGGACTTCATCAAGACATCGACAGGAAAAATCTATACAGGCGCTTCGCTTGAAGCGGCATATGTGATGTGTCAGTGCATCAAGGAATATTACCAGAAGACAGGCCGCAAGGTAGGTTTCAAGGCAGCCGGCGGCGTGCGCACTTCCGAGGAGGCTCTGAATTATTATGCCGTTGTCAAGGAAGTTCTTGGCGACGAATGGCTCAATCACGACCTCTTCCGTCTCGGGGCAAGCAGCCTTGCCAACAGTCTGCTTGCGACCATGACCGGCGAAGAGTCGAAATATTTCTAATATCCATACAGAAACTCCCTTATGAGATTTCCAAGACTAACCACATTCGCGCTGGCGTTCCTTATCGGAGCGTCAGCGTGTCTGTGCGTCAACGCACAGACACGGAAGCAATACCGCACGTTCGGTGTGGCTTTCTATAACCTTGAGAACCTTTTCGACACAATCAACAACAACGGGAAATACGACAAGGAGTTTTCCCCTTCCGGCTCATACAAATGGGACGGCAAGAAGTATTGGTCGAAAATAAAGAACCTCTCCTATGCCATCTCGCAGATGACAACCAAGACCACTCCCATGGGACCGGCGGTGATCGGTGTCAGCGAGATCGAGAACATCACCGTGCTTCAGGATCTTGTAAAAGCCGATGCCATCAAGGACTGGAATCTCCAGATATGCCATCATGACTCTCCGGATGCGCGTGGCGTGGATGTGGGTCTTCTTTACAATCCGAAGCTTTTCCGCGTCATCAACGTGACAAACCACAGACTCGTGGTGCCGGAGCTTCCGAAGTTCAGGACCCGCGACCAGATGTGTGTGGTCGGTCTGATGGGAGGACGCCGCATCGCCATCATCGTGAACCACTGGCCTTCGCGCCGCGGAGGCGAGAAGGAGAGCAGCTGGCTGCGTGAGGCTGCCGCCTCGCTGAGCCGCTCGATCGCCGATTCCCTCTATAAGATCGATCCGAAGATGGGCGTAGTGGTGATGGGCGACCTCAATGACGACCCCCACAACAAGAGCGTCGCCGAGACTCTGGGCGCGGTGAAGAAAATCGAGAACACGCCTGACGGCGGGTTCTTCAACCCCTTCTGGGAGAAACTCGACAAAGGCATCGGTTCATATATCTATCGCGGCGGATGGGATCTGTTCGACCAGATCATCGTCAACAAGAATCTTGTTGACGGAGCGTGCGGGCTGAAATATCGCGGCGCCGAAGTGCTCAACAAGCAGTTCCTGCTGCAGAGCGACGGACAGTATCGCGGATATCCCCACCGCACATTCTCCGGCGGAGCGTGGACCAACGGCTATTCCGACCATCTGCCGACAGAGATTTTCCTCGTGCAGGAGGTTGTGAAATAATGACAGACAACAACAACACTTAAACAGACTTTTATAATTATGCGAATTAAATTATCATTGCTGATGCTGCTGTGTATGGCGCTTCCGTCGCTTGCCGCCACGGGTCTTACCGGCACATTGGTCGATGCCCGCACAGGGAAGGCTGTCGCTGACGCCAACATCCTTCTGCGCGACCAGGCAATCTTCGTGACGAGCGGAGCGGACGGCACGTTCACCATATCCAACGCCGCTCCGGGCACCGACGTGCTTCAGATCATAGCCTATGGCTATTCAGACGCCTATCAGGACGTGACCATAGCCAAGGGTATAGTAAAGAATATCGGCGAGATCAGACTCGACCCCTCAGGTTTCGACGGTTCGGCTCTCGACAGCGACAGTTTCCTTTTCGACGAGGAGGAGATTCTCGATGAAGAGGCTTCCGGTCAGAACGTAGGCACGATTCTCGGTGCCACCGACGATATCTATTACCAGACATCGAACTATGACTTCTCCACTCTCCGTTTCCGCTGGCGCGGTTATGACTCGAACTGGAACACCGGATACATCAACGGTATCAACTTCAACGACGCCATGCGCGGAAGATTCAATTTCTCCGGTCTCGGCGGCATGACCTCCAGCGCGTTCCGCAACCGCTCAACCGACATAGGTACCGACGCGGCTCCTTACGGATACGGCAATATCGGAGGCTCAAGCAACTTCACCACTTATGCTTCGGAATACGCTCCCGGCTTCAAAGGGAGTCTGGCTTATACCAACTCAAGCTATATGCTCAGGGCTATGTTCCAGTATTCCACCGGTCTCAACTCCAAGGGGTGGGCTTTCTCTACAAGCATCATCGGACGTTATGCCCCCGAAGGCATAATCGAGGGTACGTTCTACAACTCTCTCGGTCTGCAGTTCAGCCTCCAGAAGGTATTCAACGAGCATCACTCGCTCAACCTCACCGCATGGGGCGCACCCACGCAGCGTGCGACCAACACCGCCGCAACTCAGGAGGCATATGACCTCGCCGGCACAAATCTCTATAACCCGGCATGGGGTTATCTCGACGGCAAGAAGAAATCATCGAGAATCGTGGAGTCAGTCGATCCTTCCGTAATCTTCAACTGGGTGTGGAAACCCAAGATGGGCACTCAGCTCAATACAGGTATCGCATTCCGCAGCAACAGATATTCAAGCTCGGCGCTGAACTGGTATCAGACCGCCGACCCGCGTCCCGACTATTACCGCTATCTCCCGTCGTATTACACTCCCGACGCGGATCCCTTCACAGACCCCGAGCTGTATGCCGCACAGAAAGAGGTGTATGACTTCGTTGCCGACTGGTGGGGCGGCGACAAGGCTCACCGCCAGATCGACTGGAACCGTCTCTATCAGACCAACCTTCTCAACCGCCAGCAGTTTGACCGCAATCCGGAACTCGTGGGTCAGTCAAGCTATATTCTCGAGAACCGCCATTCGAATCTCACATCCTGGATGTTCAACTCATATCTCGACCACCGCATCAACGACAACATGACGCTTCAGGGGGGTCTCAGCGTGAACTACAGCGACGGTCACTATTACAAGACAGTGCGCGACCTGCTCGGCGGAGAGTTCTGGCGTGACATCGACAACTTCTCGGAACGTGACTTCGCCGGAAACCCGGATATCCTGCAGAACGACATGCGCAATCCCAACCGCAAGGTATATGAAGGCGATGTGTTCGGTTATGACTATAATATCCGCAGCATCAACGCCCGCGCATGGCTGCAGAACCAGATCACAACCGCCCACTGGAACGTGAACTACGGGCTTGAGGTAAGTTTCACTGACTTCGTGCGCCACGGCAACATGCAGAACGGCCGCGCTCCCGAGAACTCTCTCGGCACCGGCAAGCACCACTCTTTCGACAATGCCGCCCTCAAGGCGGGAGCGACCTACAAACTCGACGGACGCAACTATTTCACGGCACACGCATCTTACGGCACTCGCGCCCCGATGCCTGACTACAGCTATGTATCTCCCCGCACTAAAGACACTTCAGTGCAGGGTCTCAAATCAGAGCGTTTCTTCACCGCAGACCTTTCCTACACCTGGAACTACGCTCGTTTCAGAGGTTCTGTGACCGGTTTCTACACACGCATGTGGGACGGCATCAAGCGTTCCGGCTTCTATGACTACCAGCTCAACACATTCATGAACTACTCGATGTCGGGTATGGAGACTGAATACAAGGGTGTGGAGTTAGGCATGGAATACAAGATTCTCAGCAACCTCTCCGTTTCGGCGGCAGGAACATTCTCACGCTATACATACGAGAACAACCCGCTCGGCGTGCGCAGCTACGAGAACGGTTCGCAGGAAGACGTGACACGTCGCGTATATCTCAAGAACTATCATATCGGAGGAACACCCCAGCAGGCTTATTCTTTCGGTGTAAACTACAATATCAACCGCTGGTTCTTCGAAGTCAACGCACAGTGGTTCGGCGACAACTGGATCGACCTTTCACCGGCTCGCCACGAGGAGATGCCCGGTCTCTGGAAATTCTGCACTTCCGAGGAGGAATACATCCAGCGCCGCGACGAGATCACCCGTCAGGACAAACTCAACTCGGAATGGGTGATGAACCTCTCTATCGGCAAGGTGATCTACACCAAGTTCGGTTCTGTAAACTTCAACCTCAATGTCAACAACCTTCTCAACAACCGCAATATCCAGACTGGCGGATATCAGGAGGGTAAGTTCGACTATACCGACTACAACGTGAACAAATTCCCCAACAAGATCTATTATGCCCAGGGCATACGCGTCTTCTTCAACGTGGGAATCAGATTTTAATCAATGAGGGATGTGTAATTGTGAAAATGTGATTATACATTGATTCATAATAAGTATAAATAAGATGAAAAATATAAAGATCATACTTTCGATGCTTGTTCTGATGACCCTGGGTCTCGGAGCGTGCAACGATGAACTGGCACAGCCGCCTGTGACTCTTCCGGAGGGAGGTGTCGGAACCGGAGAATGGAACAATCCGATGACGACATATCAGGCAGGTCTCGGCAGCATAAATGAGAAGCTCGGCACCACGGTCTGGGTCAAAGGATACATCGTGGGTTTCGTCGATACCAATGTCGGCAATGTTCTCAAAGATGAGACAGCGGCTTTCAGCGTGCCCGCCACCGTAAAGACAAACATACTTATTGCCGCGACTCCCGATGAGCGCGACTGGACGAAGTGCGTGCCCGTGCAACTTCCGAGCGGAGATGTGCGCAATGCCCTCAACCTCGGCGACCATCCCGAAAATCAGGGGAAAGAGGTCTGCCTCTACGGTCAGACAGGTTCCAAATACTGCTCCGCATATGGTGTTCGCTCCGTATCTGACTTCAACTGGGGCGCCGTAGGCATTGAGCCGGATCCGAATCTTGTTCTCCCCATAGGTTCAAAAGCAATACGCGATCTTAACTTCATGAGCGGAATGCAGGGATTCACATTCGATCAGGGCAATCCTTCGACAGAAGGTTTCGAGACCTGGAAACTTAGCGATAAATACGGGTTCGTGGCGACAGCCGGCCGTTCCGGTTCAGCCGTTACTACCGATGCAATTGCAGTGTCGGAAGAAATAGACCTTGCGGGTTGGGGAGATATCCGCATGAATATCCACTCCGCAGCCAACTATTTCAACAACGCAGAGACGTTCAACAATATGTGTCAGGTGCTCGTACGCGAGGCTGGTGCGTCCGAATGGGAGGCGCAGACACTTCCGATCTCTCCGGCAGGCAATTCCTGGACATTCTCTGATTCCGGTTATATCAACCTTGACAAATACGCCGGCAAGAAGATTCAGGTAGCATTCCGTTACACATCAACCGTATCGCTTTCCGGAACATGGGAGATCGACAAGATGCAGATCTACGGCGTTCCCGGAAAATAATGGCTTCTAATAATAAAGATTAAACAAGATGAAAATCAAGAATATATTAATCTCGGCGTTGGCGTTGATGGCTCTGGGTGCGATGAATTCCTTCCAGGCAGACATTGATGCTTCCGCGCTCGTGTAGCCGAAGGCAAC
>CAMWMW010000123.1 GCA_947175455.1 uncultured Porphyromonadaceae bacterium
TTTGCCTTTGACGCGGCGTTGAGGAAATTAACAACCCGCACCCCGGTCAGCGCGGCTATAGGCGCCGCGCTTCCGTTACGGCGGTCATATCCGTCAAACAGTCCCATCACTCCTTCCACCACAGACACCTCACAATCCGCGGAATATTCAGAGAAAAGAGATTTGACATGACTTTCCCCGCTCATGAAGACATCCAGATTGATGGAGTCGCGTCCGGCGGCTATGCGGTGAAACTGTGTGTCGATAAAATCCGGTCCGGTCTTGAACGGGGCGACCTTGGTCCCTCTTCTTACAAACGCACGCAGCAGTCCGTTTGTAACAGTGGTTTTACCGCTGCCTGATGAAACCGCAGCTATGACAAATCCTGATTTCTTCATGATGATTCCCCCCGTTTTATCACAGACGACATACCGTTCTTGAAATCGAGGTCTATCTTGAAAAGACCGTCGTTTCTGTCGAATTTTATTCCCGGTCTGACGAAATACCTCTCTATGTCGCCCGATCTGGTCAGCTCCTCGTGTGTGCCGGTTCTGACCCCGAGTCTCTTATCCATAAGCCATATGCGGTCGGAGAGCTGCATTGCCATGTCGAGATCATGGGTAGACATGAAAATTGTCTTGTCCATCCTGTGCGCAAGCGAATAGAGGAGCATCATGATCTCAACTTTACTCGGATAGTCGAGAAACGCAGTCGGCTCATCCAGAAATATGACAGGAGTCTCCTGGGCGAAGGCTTTGGCGATCATTGCCTTTTGCCGCTCGCCGTCACTGAGGCTCTGCACCATCCGGTGTCTGAGGTCTTCGATACCGGTCAACGCCAAGGCTTTCTCAACCGCCTCTTTGTCGGCTGAAGAGAATTTTCCCCAGAAACCGGTGTACGGCGCACGCCCGAGTCCCACGAGTGTCTCGACATCCATATTCTCGAGCTTCGGTCTCTCGGTAAGCACCACTCCGATTGTCCGCGCCAGCTCTTTCCCGGAAAACTCGTCCAGAGACCTGCCTGACACGCTTACCACTCCCGACAACGGTTTCTGAAATCCGGCGAGAGTGCGCAGCAGAGTCGACTTTCCCGCACCGTTCGGACCTAAAAGACATGTCAGCTCTCCGGAGTAAAGAGTTGCGTCAAGCGCGTTTGTAACACGCTTCTCCCCTTTTGACACCCGGTAGCCTGTGGTGAGATTTTTCACCGTTATTGTTTCACGTTTCCCGTTCATCTCTTCCTTACCCTCTCTTTAAAAATCACATACATGATTACAGGCACGCCGACAAGCGGTGTCACACCGTTCAGCGGCAACACGATATTCTCAGGCAGAATGCACAGAAGATTACATGCGAGACCTACCATACCTCCGGTAAGAATACATCCGGGAATGATTATGCGATGGTCTGACACGCGGAAAATCATCCTTACTATATGCGGCACGGCAAGACCTATGAACGACACCGGACCGCAGAACGCCGTCACAACCGATGTCAGCAGTCCGGTCGTGACCAGCAGCAGATTGCGCACGGTCTGCATGCTGATGCCGAGATTGAGCGCGTAGTTCTCTCCAAGCAAAATCACATTAAGAGGCTTCACCATCAGTATCGAGAGCAGCAGACCGAAAACAATCGCAAGAGAAAACAACGGCATCTGACCCAAGGAGACACCGTTGAAATTACCCATCCCCCACATGGCGTATCCGTGCACGCCTTCGGCGGTGGAAAGATAGTTCAGAAGAGTGATGACCGAGGATGTCAGATAACCTGTCATGATGCCGGCGATAAGCAGCATAAGGTCATTTTTCAGCCACATGGAAAACAGGAGCAGCAAACCCATGATCGCGATGCTGCCGGCGAACGATCCAGCCAGTATTGCCGCGTAACCGCCCCACGAATAACCTGCGGCGGAGACGGAACCTCCGAGAAAAAGAATCACAAACGCGACTCCGAGACTTGACCCGGATGTAATGCCGAGTATCGAAGGTCCGGCAAGAGGATTGCGGAATGCGGTCTGTAGCATTAGTCCGGACACGGTCAGCGCCGCCCCTGCAAGAACTGCGGTCAAAGCCTGAGGCAGACGGCTGCCTATGACGATGAAGCGCAAAGGACCGTCCGGATCCGCATTGTTGAAAAGTATATCTATCACCTGCGCGGGGGGAATATCGACCGAACCCACAAACAGATTCGCGAAAAACAACGCCACAAGCGATATTGAAAGGATTACAAATTTCATAACTAAGATACGGCAAGACCCCGGGATTTATTGCATAAGGTTGTAATAACGCGCCGGGGCGGAGGAACTGAGTTCCGGATGCATGATGTGCACCATGTCCTCAAGAATACGGTCGGGGTGGAACGGAGTCTCTTCATAGAAGTTGACATATCGCGTGTTGCAGCCATATACCCTCCCGTCTTTGAATGCCTTGAACTGTGAATTGACCGGTGCGTCATTGCCCAGCTCCCTGAGCGATTTGTCTTTCTCCTGATTGTATCTCACAAACCATACATCGGCGTCATGAGCCTCGGCAAGCACTTTCTCGGGAGCCAGCGGAACACTGCCGCTCCGCTCATATGACGCAAACGGATTTATACCGCCGGCATCCTCTATCAGCCTGCCCATTGCAGACACTCCGCCCGGCACATTCCATACCTGACCGTAACGCTGGTCTATTATCACCTTCGGCTTAATCGCCAGTCCGTTGGCAATTTGCTTCAGTTTAAGATAATTGCTTTCAGTCTCGGCAAACATCTTGTCCGCGACATCCTGTTTTCCGAAAAGCATTCCGTAGAACCGCACCCACTCGGCTCTTCCGAGCGGTGAGGTCTCCATATAGTCGGCACACTCTATGATCGGAATACCGAGTTCACCCACCTTTGCATATTTGTCGTTGTTCTCGAACGGTGAAAGCATTATCACCTGAGGTTTCAGCTTTATTATCTTCTCAAGGTCGGGACTGAGGCTTACACCGCAGTCGACTATACGCCCCGAGGCAAGACGCGCCTGCAGCTCTTTGCCGTTTACATACTTCGAATTGCAGATACCTCCTATTGCGTCTATGGCGCCGAGTTCGGTTATGAGGCTATTGTGAACGGTAGAATACACCAGCGCGTTGGTCACCGGCACTTTGATTATTGTCCCTTCCGGCAGACCGGCAGGCATCGCGCTGTCGCGTTCCACAAGGATATATTTCTGCAACGTTTTCAACGTGTCCCAGGGATTTCTGACCGTCACCTCCGTGAAATCCGAGAACTCGCGGACAGTCAGATTCTCCGCATATTTAAGCGGCAAGACCTCACCCTCCTCTTCCGATAAAGCGGAAGCGTGGCTTCCCTTGCAGGACGCAAGGAAAGCCACGGCTACCAACAGGGTCAGGAGTCTGCGAACAACCCCTTTCCCCTCCAATCTATATTCCACTATCATTTAGCTGTTTTCTCATGGATGAATGTAACGGCGCGGGCACCGACACCACACTCTATTCTCTTCTTGAAGTTGCCGGAAGCATCGTAGATGTTAGCATAGCATGGCTCTTTCGTGAAAGCTTTGTTTGAAGCAGAGTCATAATAATAAGACAATACTATAATATCTCCGTTTGCAGGATTCACAAATACGCCATTGGGAGACTCTATTTCTGATTCTTGTCCTTTAACCTGTGTCAGCATATTGCCTCTTTCGGCAAATGTATTGACATCATAAATCTTGTACGTTATTTTGTCAGGAGCCAAACCAAAAGGTGCCATTGCGACATAAAGTTTATCACCGGCAACACATGCCAATGAACCTTCACAAACTTTAGTTATATCTGCTTCGGAAGCGCCGGTAACCTTAACTATTATAGGAGCGACATAGTCATCCTTATCCGGTGCTGTATAGGAACCCTGCATTATCACAAACGCATCAGTTCCATTTGAAACAGCCTCCGTCGGATGATTCCCGACGAATTTAGTATTCTTGATTTCAGTTTGAGTAAATGTAGCCAGATCAATTACAGAAATACCATTATTGGCATATTTATTTTTAGAATTCTGTCCGTCTGTATTGGCAACAACTAATTTATTCCCTGCAAGAGCAACGCCATCAGGATTGGGACCCACCTTGAGTGTGCCATCAATCTCATCAGTCTTGGCATCAATACGGACAACATAACCGGTATACATAGAGCAATATAGTTTGCCATCTTTAGCTGTAATAGCTCGAGGACTCATTGCATCGCCTTCGGGTTTTATAGAAGTGATTATCTTAAGTGTTGTAGGCTCTACAACCCAAATAAGATTAGAACGATACATCACGATATACATCTTATCGTTATAGACAAGAGCCTGCTGGGCACCTTCGCCAAGAGCTATCCCATTGGCTGCGAAGAATGCGTCTTCAAGAGCCTTTGTGGCAGTTCCTGTCGCGTAATCATACGCAGTAATGGATGCCGGAATTTTACCTGACATATTGCCCCCGTTAATAGTGTAGAAACCGCTGACGGTTTCTGTTGCTTCACCTTTGTTGTCATCATCGCTGCAGGCAGTGAAACCAACAGCCATGAATGCTGCAAAAAGCATTAATGCAAATTTCTTCATCTCTAAAAATTTAATCAACATATTATAATTCAATTTAACTATAAAGCATTTATCAAATATCCGCCACTTATTATCTAAACCAACTGCTCTTCAAAACAATAATGGATTCTCAGAGCTTGTTTAATTATATTTATAGGTAAATGTGAATTTCCATGCACGTCCCGGCATCGGATAATTACCTACAATCTCGTATTGTGTATCCAGGATATTTGTCATGTCGAAACGAAGGTCAATTGTATTCCGTTTTATCTTGAAAGAGCGAATCAACGCAGCCCCCATCTCCATATATCCTTTGATTCGTGTTATGGGAAGATTGGAATTTGTGCCGTAACGGTCGCTCGCTCCGGTGGTATGAACCACAACATTTACCCAAGGATTCTCCCAGCTAAGAGATGCAGCTCCGGAATGAATCGGAGTGTATGCCACCTGTTTGTTATAATCCGGATCCTTGGGAGATGTGCGCGGTTGCACTCGCTGCCAGCTATAATTACCGGCAAACACCAGATTCTGACCGCGCGCAATATCAAACGTCGCACTTGCCGTGACATCCGCACCGAATGCCCTTGCCTTATCCATGTTGGTCATTGTCCATATGAACATATTCATTGGCAAGGCAACAATCTTGTCTTTCACATTATTGTAATACACATCGCCTGTAAGGACAAGCGCATTCAGCCAACTGGCTGAATTATACTGCCATGTCAATCCTAAATTGAACTGATCGGTATCCTCAGGTTTCAATGATGTACTGCCCATGCGGAAGTAATAAGTTTCATTGAATGTAGGCATACGGAATATATTCTTGTATGAAGCCCGTATAAAGAAGAGACGGTTGCGCATCGGCTGCACAGACACGCTCAGTGAGGGAGACAGCTTATTCTCATCTTTCGAGCTTATGCCCTCTTTAACTCCATTATCGTAGATCGACCAAAGGAGACGGGCGGTGGCAAGCAGCCAGCTGTTCCGGAATTTTCCGGTGAACGACTGCAACACGGAGTGCCGCCAGGGACCGACAACCTCCATCTGATTTGTGGTCAGATTGTTGTAAAAATAATCAGCCGAGTAATTGAACGCAAGCTTGTCGGTGGGCACATAAAGTGCCGATCCCGACACATATACTTCGCGCTGGAAATAATCCTCATCCAGGATACCGCCGGGATATTTCCCGTCTTCATCATGATATAGAGATGCGTCCCAGTTGAACTTGGCGAGGCCCTGGAATGAGAATTTAGATAGGGATAAGTTTTTGTAAGTCAGCTGTCCGAAAAAATTGCGGTCACGAAGTTTCTCGTTGCATATCGGGTTGTACAGAATCACCGGTCCTGGCAACTGCCGGTTGTTATCGTAATAATACACCTTGGCGTCAAGAGTGGAAGCCGGTGTCAACCTCCAGCGCGTATTGATTTCGCCGTGCCATGAATTCATCATGCTGTTGTTGCGACGCTCGCGCGTCACAAGCTTACCATTCTCCAATGTAAATGGGTAATTGTTTTTCGCATGAGTGTACTCTCCAATTACCGAGAACGAGAATTTTGGCGTCAAGCTTTTCCCAACCTTAAAATAAGGGTTATAAG
>CAMWMW010000124.1 GCA_947175455.1 uncultured Porphyromonadaceae bacterium
CCTGTTTTATTGCCGCGATTTCATAATAGCGCGTAATGTGATCATAGGTTTCATTGCATCGGGAGTGGTTGTGACAATTCTGTCATTATGCGGGATAGGGATAAACGGTACCGTCTTCTTCATTTCAATCCTGCTGGCTGCAATGATATATACGGCAATCGCCATGTTCAGACACAAGATAACAAAATTTCTTGTAACTATCGGATTCGCAGTGGTATCGGTGATGTTCCTGTTTTCTGTAAACTACGTGTTCGGGAACGTTCTTGAGCCCCATCAACAGATGCGAATAAAAGTGGCTCTCGGCATAGAAGACAATATACGGGGAGCCGGTTATAATGTAAACCAGTCGAAAATTGCAATTGGCTCAGGCGGAATTGCAGGAAAAGGATTTCTCAACGGAACCCAGACCAAACTTAAATATGTTCCGGAACAGCACACAGACTTCATTTTCTGCACAATCGGAGAAGAAGAAGGATTTATTGGAGCGTCTGCCGTATTGATTCTATATCTCGCATTCATACTGCGGATAATGCACATCGCGGAACGGCAGAGATCACCCTTTGAACGTGTGTATGCATATTGTGTGGTGTCGATACTGATATTCCATCTCGCAATCAATGTCGGCATGGTGATAGGGTTATGCCCTGTAATTGGAATACCATTGCCATTCTTCAGTTACGGAGGATCCTCACTCTGGGGCTTCACAATCCTTCTGTTCATTCTTCTGAGGCTCGATGCCGCACGTAAGGAACGACACGACTGAGACAAACAGTGCCCGGCAAACGCCGGGCACAACCTTAAGAAGAATCACTTCTCGTTAAGAAACCAATTACCTACAAATTATTACCTGTTTTCCATTGAATAAGTGTTTGGATTGAACACTTGATCACCGGTTTTCTAATCGTCAAGACTGTCCTCTTCGAGTTTATTTGAATCGGTTGCAGCTGCTTCCGTCTCATAGGCATCTGCCTTGACATTCCAAAGCACTGCCATTGTCAAGGCTCCTGCAACGGCGACTATGATCATGATCTTGAAAACTCCGTCCCATCCTACTGAAGGTGTATCTGCAAGAATTCCGAATACATAGCCGGAAACTATCGGAGCTATATAACTTACAAAACCTATTATGCCCACTGCTGATGAAGCCCCCCTGCGAGTAACCTGATTCGAGGCTATGACACCGATAAGAGCCTGCGGTCCATATAAAAAGAACCCCGCACATATAAGGAATCCGCATAATAGCAATGGATCTGTCTGAAGCGGGAAGAAACAGAATGCGGCAATGAAGAGAACGACCCCTATCATGCAAAATACACTTGTACGCTGACCTCTCCCTTTGAACAGTTTATCAGTAATCACACCGGCACTAAGCATGCCAAGAATACCGAAAACTTCGAATATTGCCACTACTGAAGCTGCCGCCGCCGGCGATAAACCTCTGTTCTCCTGTAAGAACGTGGGTCCCCAGTCAAGCACTGCCATTCTGACGACATAGACAAAGAAATCCGCCAAAGCCAGTATCCACACCAGTTTGCTTTTAATCACATGATTCCATATAAACTGCCGGTGAGCTTTGCTCTCTTCCCTACTCTTACCGGATTTCACAGTGCCGGGCAATTCGGGTAATCCCACAGACTTGGGGGTGTCTCGCAAAACTATTATTATAAAGACAACACCAATTGCCGCAATGGCTGCCGGAACCCAGAATGTCCATTGCCACGCTCCATAATGTTGAAGCATGCCGTCGACATAGGCACGAGCCGCCTCCGGATCCATAGAAGAGGTGACACTCTGCGTATTCGCCACCACTCTTTCGCGCAATTCATTGTTTCCGGACTGATCTGTGCCGAACTGACCCATTATAAAACCACACAGAACCGCTGCAACAAAAGCACCGATAGAATGCGATGTATTCCAAAGAGACATCTTGGTAGACAGCTCGTGAGGAGGAACCCAATGAGTCATCAGACGATTGCATGGAGGGAAGCCGCACCCTTGAAAAATATTGTTTACTACAAGCAGGATTCCAAACAACAGAATCAGTGCGTGTGTGAATGTCTCACCATAGTCGGAGCCTACAAAATAGGCGCAGATCATGGCTCCAAAACCGAATAATACATTGACAATCGTGCACACGCTCAAACCCGCCACCATATGCCACCGTCCGTTAACCCTGTCGGCAAGAAATCCGTTCAGGAGTTTCGAGACTCCATATACAATACTTACAATTGCAAGAATAGCGCCAAGTGCCGCCTTCGAGATACCATATTCAGCCGTGAGACCAGGAATCGCAAACGACAGATTCTTACGTACAAAATAAAAGACTGCGTATCCTATCATCGTGCCGATGATAGTTCGCCATTGCCAGTATGAAAAACTGTGTTTTGTCTTTTCCATGATTATGATTATTGAAACCGGTATTGAAAATCAGCATTCCCAGACTCCACCTTTGCCAAATACTCCATCGACAAGACGGTCATAAAAACAACCTCTCTTTGCAAGATCGAGCATGTTTATGCGCCATCGCATCAATTGTACAAAATCTGTAAGGTATCTCATTTGACTTCGCGTAACACCAATATCTTCAGGACATGTAGGGGCACCTGCGATTCTAAACATATTTTGCATCTTATCAAATGAATATACCTGTTTACGAAGTTTCTCCCTGAATTCCTGCCAATTGTTTTTAATCGACTCAAGCTGTCGTCTTACTGTTTCCTTGTCATTATACTTCTTGGTTATTTCCGTATATCCAAGCTCCGGAACCGGGAAATCCTTGAAAATTTCTCTTGCTCTTTTCTGTTCCTCTTCAAGTGTGGGCCACTTCTCCACACATGCCTCCACATCTATTTTAGACAAATCCATTTTAAGCAGTTCGTCAAAGAAAGCACATGTGGTCAGAGTTCCCACCCCAACCTGGAAACCATGCGATTGCAATTTTCCATTGAAAGTATGCCCTGTCATGTCAAGCCAATGGCTGTAAAGATGTTCTGCACACGATGCCGGACGGCTTGAATGCGCAACCTGCATTGCAATACCGCTAAGAGTCAGACCTGCGAAAAGTATTCCTACCGATTCAGGATTGCCGGCGGCGATACCTTCCGGATCAGCTATCATTTCAGGTAAAATTTCATATAGTATTTTCCATGCTTCCGGAACAATTGGTTCCGTACCGAATAAATCAGCAATCATCCACTCTCCCCCCGCCGGAATCTTGGCTGCGAGATCTGCATAACCGGCGGCAGTCATTTCTTTGGGCGCGGATGCCAATACGCAGGTATCCGCAAGTATTACTTTCGGAGCTTTGCATTCAATAGTCATTTTCGCGCCATCAACAGTTATGGAAGCTCCCGATGAAGAATAGCCATCTACAGAAGCTGCGGTAGCTACGACCATATAAGGCACACTGTGACGAAAAGCAGCAAGTTTACACAAATCATTGATAACACCCGAACCCACCGCAACGGGTATAGACGGGAATTCATCGAGCACTGCGCCAATTTCGTCTGAATATCGGGAATCAGCGTGAAACTCCTCCATCCCGAACAAGTGTTTGCGGCATTCTATACCGGCATCCTTGAAATAACTCCATATTTTTTCGCCAGCTGCCTTCCATGTGTTTCCGTCTGCGACTATCAATGCCTTCTTGCCGGGAAAATTCTCCCGAAACAAATCCGGGGCGTGCTTCAGAATATCTTCACCGAATTGAAAAACCTTTGTATCGCTCGCAAGAGCAAGCGCATCTTTGATACGTGCATTAAAATCAATCATTGTAGCTTCGTTTAGTTAGTCAGATATTGGATTAACACCGTAATAAGGACGCATGCTCAATAAGTTACAGATTCAAGGACGTTAAATTGGGAATCTATCGTTTCATCATAATATGCTGCGTCCCGTTATGGATTCGGCAAAGATAAACAATATATTTCGAATATCCAAACTAAACTTGTCACAAGCTCTCAAAAATCTCAATGAACTGTGTACTGTCGCATGATCTGCTTCACTAAGAGCTTGTTTAAAAATGTTGATGCAATGGTCTAAATACCATGCTCTATTCGATAAACTCATCAAAATATCTTTAAAAACAATAATAATCCAACCAAAAGTGTTATATTTGTAATCGAATGCAATATCTGCCGTGCAGCTGATATGCCATAACTGATATGTCATAAACTGCATGCAGCATTGCAAATAATAAAATAAACCCGAAATATTATGGCAAACAAAAGAGATTTCAAAAAATCAATCGATGCAATCGGCGGTGCAGTATGCAATGAGATGATGGTTGCATATTACAATATCGAAGGTGCTGACAAAAATGCAATTGCCTCATCAATCGAGAAGGTACTTGGCGCGGTTGTCAAAGCCAAAAACAATTCAAACGTATTCTTTGACAGGGGTGTCAAGGCGTTTGCAGATCACGCCGAATATACAAAAGCAAAGAATAGTTTCTTCAAGGCACTCTTTACCAAGATTCACATGGAATTCGGAGAAGAACTCAATCAAGCTGTTACTTCTTTCAACAAAGCGATTCCGGAAAATGTAAAGAAAGCTAATAAAGAAGCGGTTGCAAAATAACATTACTTACGCATGAACATATGGGGCAGACTATTGAAATGGAGCGGTTGGAAAGTATCCGTTACCGCTCCTCGACGAGATAAATGTGTTATCTGTGTCGCACCCCACACGTCAAACTGGGATTTCATTCTTGGTCTCGCCGCGTACCAGTCATTGGGAAGAAAAGCCAATTTTCTTATGAAAGAGTTTTGGTTTTTCTTCCCACTTAAATACATATTGAAAGCATTTGGCGGCATACCCGTTCCAGCTAAAAAAAATGGTTCGAGTCTAACTGAAAAGGTCGTTGACCTATTCAAAATGTCGAGATATGTGAACCTTGCCGTAACACCGGAGGGAACCAGAAGCCGGAAGGAAAAATGGCGGACAGGTTTCTTATACATTTCATATGAAGCTCAAGTGCCGGTACAACTCGGAATAATTGATTATGCCAATAAAGAAATAAGAATCAATGATGAATTTTATCCGAGCGGTGATATAGAAAAAGATATGAAATATGTTAAAGAATTCTACGCAAACTCCACAAATGCTGCCAGATATCCTGAGAAATTCACAATCTGAGAAACTCTATAAATTTAATTGTGACGTTCATTGAGAGGATTTTATTCGGTGTTCTTACGAATCGAAGAAGGAGCGGAACGGGCTGTGTGACCGATGAGACTCGGTGAAAACAGCCATAAAAGACCTCAAGGAAGCCACAAGATGTACTATCTAAATAATTTCGAAATAAAAACAGTTTCTAAGAGTTTAAGCATTGTCCTATAACGGATACAGACAATATAACTATACCTTACCATGATTACAAAAGATCTAAATGTCTGCCTTTACCCCATGAAAATAGTATGGGACAACATAGATTATAATCTGGATGATCTGAAAAGAACACTTGAACATGTACATCCTCAGACAGATCTGCTGATAATCCCTGAAACATTTTCAACAGGTTTCCCAATCGGAAAAGACAAGGACACCATAGTTGAAATGATCAATGAAAAACAGGATGAAACATTTGAACTGCTGAAAAAACTTTCAAACAGACATAATCTTGCAATTGCCGGCAGTTGTGTATTCATTGATCGACAAAGACTATGCAATAGAGCATTTTTTGTCGAGCCGAACGGAGACATGACATTTGCAGACAAACGTCATCTTTTTACAATGGCTGGTGAAGACAAGATTTTTTCTTGTGGAAACAAACGGCTTAAGATCAGATTTCGCGGATGGAACATCGCAATGGTGACATGCTATGACATTCGTTTCCCAGTATGGAACAGAAACGTCAACAACGAATATGATATACTTATAGCAGTAGCCAATTGGCCTGAAGTAAGGATTTCTGCATGGAATAAACTCCTTCCTGCACGAGCAATCGAGAACGAAGCATATGTATGCGCAGTCAACTGCAAGGGAACAGACAACAAGGGGTTCAGCTATGACGGTTCTTCAATGATACTGGATTTTAAAGGAAACGAAATAGACAAAGAAATAATTATTGACGATAAAGTAGAAAACAACGTCACCCGGACA
>CAMWMW010000125.1 GCA_947175455.1 uncultured Porphyromonadaceae bacterium
GTTCGGATTGCGCCTGCAGGATTATTGCGTGCGATGTTTTTGTCAAAGCGCAATTAATGTGTGTGGTTCGCATGTGGTTTATTCGGGGTGAGGCGCCCCGGTGACTTACGATTTAACCAAAAACTAAAATAATGGCAACAAAACCTTTTCATTATCAGGAAATGTTCCCGCTTGGTCCGGATACAACCGAGTATCAGCTCGTAACCAAAGACCATGTGAAAGTGGAGAACTGGAACGGCCACGAGATGCTTGTGGTGGATCCTGAGGCTCTGACTCTTCTGGCAAATGTGGCTTCACACAACTGCTCGTTCATGCTTCGCCGTGAACACAACGAGATGGTGGCGAAGATTCTTCATGATCCGGAGGCGTCTGAAAACGACAAATATGTGGCACTGACCATGCTGCGCAATGCGGAAGTGGCAGCCAAGGGCGTTCTTCCTTTCTGTCAGGATACCGGCACATCCATCTGCTCCGGCTACAAGGGTCAGCAGGTGTGGACCGGATGCGATGATGAGGTGAAGATTTCCGAGGGTGTCTACAAGACATATACCGAGAATAATCTGCGTTATTCGCAGAATGCTCCTCTCAATATGTATGACGAGGTGAACACGGGATGCAATCTTCCCGCCCAGATCGAGATTCACGCCTGCGAGGGAATGGAATACAACTTCCTTTTCGTTGCAAAGGGCGGCGGCTCAGCCAACAAGACCTATCTCTATCAGGAAACGAAGGCTATCCTCAACAAGAAGACTCTTGTGCCTTTCCTTATCGAGAAGATGAAGACCCTCGGCACAGCCGCGTGTCCTCCCTATCATATCGCTTTCGTGATCGGCGGCACATCTGCCGAGGCGAATCTGGCGGCGGTCAAGAAAGCTTCTGTAAAATATTATGACAACCTTCCCACAGAGGGTAATGAATATGGTCACGCCTTCCGCGATGTAGAGCTTGAGAAAGAGCTTCTCGAAGCCGCACACTGTCTCGGTCTCGGCGCACAGTTCGGCGGCAAGTATTTCGCACACGACATACGCGTTATCCGTATGCCGCGTCACGGCGCTTCCTGCCCTGTAGGCATGGGTGTAAGCTGCTCCGCCGACCGCAATGTGAAGGCAAAAATCAACAAGGAGGGTCTCTGGATCGAGAAACTTGATGAATTCCCGGGCGAGCTTATTCCGGAGGAAATGAGAAATGCCGGTGAAGGTGAGGTCGTGAAGATCGACCTTAACCGTCCGATGCCGGAGATTCTTGCGGAACTTGACAAATATCCGGTGTCTACCCGTCTTTCGCTGAAGGGCACGATAATCGTGGGCCGCGACATCGCGCATGCCAAGATCAAAGAGCGTCTTGACGCCGGCGAACCGATGCCCCAGTATCTCAAGGACCATCCCATCTATTATGCCGGTCCAGCCAAGAAACCGGAAGGAATGGCTTCCGGTTCGTTCGGTCCGACCACAGCCGGCCGTATGGACTCTTATGTGGACCAGTTCCAGGCTGCAGGCGGCTCCATGGTGATGATTGCAAAGGGCAACCGCAGCCAGCAGGTTACAGATGCCTGTCACAAGCACGGCGGTTTCTATCTCGGATCAATCGGTGGTCCGGCGGCTATCCTTGCCAAAAATTCCATCAAGAGCGTAGAGTGTCTTGAATATCCGGAACTCGGCATGGAGGCTATCTGGAAGATCGAGGTCGAGGATTTCCCTGCATTCATACTCGTCGACAACAAAGGCAATGACTTCTTCAAGCAGATCAAGCCCCGTTGCCCGATGAGCGACTGCAAGTGATTACTGAAAATATCTTCTAAATTACATAAACACAAATGAGGCGGGATCCATGAATCCCGCCTCATTTGTGTTTATGTCCGCATGGACTTGTTTTCTATTTTACATAGGCGCGAAGAGGTTTTTTCAGGCGTTCAAGATAATTGCCGAGATATGAGTCCCAGGTCTCTTTGTCGGGCATTCCCCCCTTGCTCCAGCCGGAACCCCAGTAATATGTGAATTTGTGACTGTCGGCATATGGTGCCGGCGCAAGAATGTGACCGGTGGCGTCTCCCGCAGGTTCGGTGAGCCGCCTGTATTCCGTATTCCTGCTTTCGGGACTCACCACACCCACAAAAATCACGCCGTTGCCGTTTGAGGAGTTTTCAGTGGAATCAGCATACGACATATATCCGTCGGCAAGAGTGTAGCCTTCGGGATTCTGGCGGTGTATCACGATTCCAGGAGCTACGCTTACATCGTGACGGAGTCCTGTGTAAGTTACTGAAGTGCGGTTGAGCCATGACCCTTTGTCAAGAGAAATCATTCTTTCCTCGATCACTGCCGAGTCTCCGTCGACAGTCAGCGGTGCGTAACGGAGACTGACTGTGAACCGCAACGGACCGTTGTCGAGAATCTCATGGCTTTCGTAACAATAAGGATATACGATATTTCCGGCAGAGTCGAGCAGGGCGGCAGTGCCTCCGCCCAGAGTGGGACCCACGGCGTATACATCCATACCTTCGCCATGATCCACGTGGAAAGATATTTTTTTGTTTATGTCGAGGTCGAAACGTTTTTCAAGCACGCGGTGGGGCACGGATTTTGTCCATATGTCATAACCGAAAGCTCGTTCTCCCGATTGTTGCAGCGCGGGTCCGTATGCCCTGTATGCGCTGCGGTCGTTCTCCCACGCCATGTCATCCTTGCGTTCCGGAAACTGTCTGCCCCACGCGATGGTGTCGACAGGTGCCGGAGTGCCCGGCATGACAGTGTATATTGTCTCATCCGAGGCTTTGACGGATGCGGGGAATATAATACGGTTGTCGTAAGTAAGCTGATAGGGAATTTCCTTGCCTTCTGCATCGGTGATTATAAAATTCCCGGCTTTGGCTATGGTTATTGAGTCTGCGCATATCTCTGTGATTTCATCGGTGCGGTCGAAAGAGGCAGGGTTGCTGACAACGATTTCCTGTCTTCTCTGAGAGCACGAACACAAAAGGAATAGCGCCGCTATTGCGATTGATATATTTTTCATTGTTGTCGGTATGGGTTATGTGGCGAATGCGATTGTTTCCAAACTAAAGGGACGACAGCGCGAGCCGGCGTCCCTTTGAATGTTGGGTTATATGTGTTTTAGAGTATTACCTTGCGAACCTTTGTGCCCTGACGCATGATGTAGATTCCTTTGTCGGGATTGTTGACTTTCACACCCTGGAGATTGTAATACACAACGGGAGCGTCGCTGTTGTCAGCCTCAACGATGTCGTTTATTCCGGATTCCGTATCATCGGCTACTACGAGGTTTCCGTCTTTTGCCGCAAGCTTCAGACCTTCATTTGTAAGAGTGAAGTATGCAGGATTGTCACAACCCTCGACAACTTTAGTGTCAGCAGCGGGAGATGCAGCCGCAAGTGTTACGGTAATGTCATTGCCGGCGGTGACACCTTCATTCTTCAGGAATATGCCCTCTGCAAGCTTGCAATTGAATTTATTCACACCTTTGACAGTAGATGAATTTCTTTGAAGATTGAAGAAGTTGTTTTCTTCACAATTCTCTACGACTACATTCTCAAATACTCCCCATCCTGAATTCTTGATGTTGATAAGACCGTTTGTATTTGTGCTGTTGTAGTTTTTGATTGTGACATTGCGGAGAGTAAGCCCCTTGTTCTCCACTTCTATAAGGGAACGGTTCTTTTTGCTGTTGTTTCCGTCAATTGTAATGTTCTCAAAAGTAAGTTGAGCCTGCTGTTTCATGACAAACATGATATTATCCCCAATTCTATAGACCAAGCAAGCATCTGCGTCTTTACCCTTGATGGTAACTGTGGCTTTCTTGCTGCTGTCAAACATCATACGGCTTGTGATATCGACTTGACCTGTAATTATCAGAGTGCATTCATCACCGGAGTTTATTGCTGCAAATGCATCTGCAAATGTTTCGTAACCGGTATTGGTCGTCTCATTATAAACAGGTTTTTCAGACTGCGCGAATGCGCTCACGGAAAAGATGGCGATTGCCAAGGAAAGTAATGTTTTTTTCATGTGAAAAAATTTTAATGTTAATGTTGTTTGTCTGATAATACGGATGTGGAATCGTTGACACTCAATTTTATCGGGCTATTTCTGAAATATTTTGGAAAAGAGTGTGGAAATGCTAATTTTGTGAAGATAATTGCCGGAGTATTGGGTGGAGAGATCCGGAATATCGTATTTATGAGTAAAGGGGTAGTGTTTTCCGTTATTTTTCGTAATATAAACCTATATCAGATGAAGGTGATTTCAAATATAAGAATAAGAAGGTGTGTTGTCCTGGCTTTGGCTTGCGTGGCGGCAACCGGATGGAGCCAGAGTGTCAAGTGGATTGTGAGCCGCGACAATGATTTCTGGCGAGAGACAAAGACAAGTTTGTCAAGACAGGCTGAAATGACACCTGTGCTGACAATTCATGCCGGAGACGGTAAAGGAGACAAAAACCGCGGGGGAGAGATGCCCGGACATGTTTTCAAACATTGGGGCACTACGTTCAATGAACTTGACTGGGAGGCTTTCATCGCTCTTGACAGAGATGTGCAGGACAAGATAATGAATGACCTGTTTTCTCCTGACGGCGATCTTCGTTTCACGCGTGGGCGCGTGTCCATGAACTGCAATGACTATGGCAGTTCGTGGTATAGCTGCGACGAGGTGCCCGGAGACCTTGAGTTGCGTTATTTCAATATCGAACGCGACAAACGCGGCATTATCCCGCTGATACGCGCCGCTCAGAAATTCAATCCGGAGCTTACGTTCTGGATCTCTCCCTGGTCTCCGCCAAGCTGGATGAAAATAAATCATGACTATCCCGTGGTGAGCAGCCGTCATAACAATGCCGACCCCCGCATAGATTATCTGCTTTTCGGTGCGGTAGAAGGTATCGACGAGGATGAAATGAAATTTCTCGGCGAGCGTAACAGTCAGTTCCCGCGCAAATTGGCAAGTCAGGATTATTTCATTCAGGATCCGCGTTATCTGCAGGCTTATGCCAATTATTTCTGCAAGTTCATAGAGGCTTACGGCGAGCAGGGTGTTCCTGTGGATATGGTTATATATCAGAACGAGGCATACAGCTATACCCCTTATCCCGGTTGCGCGTGGACTGCCGACGGAACAGTCCGATTCAACCGCGATTACCTTGCGCCTACGCTAAAAAAACGGCATCCGGATGTCAAGCTTTATCTCGGCACATTCAACACCAACCGTTTTGACCATGTGGAGAAAGTTCTCTCCGATTCACTTCTGCGCGCCTCGATAGAGGGTGTTGCCTTCCAATGGGAGGGGAGAGAGATACTCCCGGAAATAAGGAAACAGTATCCGGACTTCAGCTATATCTGCTCCGAGAGCGAATGCGGAAACGGAGACATGGACTGGAAAGCGGGAGAACATACATTTTTCCTTATCGCCGACAATCTCGGAAACGGATGTGACGAATGGTATAACTGGAATTTTCTTTTGCCCAGACAGGGTATGAGCCGCTGGGGATGGAAGCAGAACGCCTTGATTGAACTTGACCCTGAAACGCGCACATGCCGTTATACGCCCGAGTATTATGCCGTCAAACACTTCTCCAACCTCATCCGGCAGGGAGCGCGCATCGTGGGGTATCATTATGACAAATCTGACCGTGTGCCGGTTCTTGCCGTCCGAAACCCTGACGGCAGACTGCTGGTTGTCACCTCCAATCCCGGTGACAGCGAGAGAAAGATTTCATTGGAAATCGGCAACCGCTATCTCAACGCAACTCTTTCGCCACATTCCTTTAACAGTTTCTGCATCGGCAAGTGAGGCGACGCCGGCGAAATGCTTTTGTTAAAAAAACGTGCGGGTTTGCATAGAAATCGCAAAGTTAGTATATTTGCAGACGAACTAATCGCTATGCATCTACGTAACCTTACTATTCTAAAAGCCATAACGGTGACCATTCTGACGGTCATCTCATCAATGCCGCTGTTTTCTGCCGTAGATTTCGGGAAGATGCGTCCCATCATTTCGAAAGACGGACTTAGCGACCTTCTCGTCAATGTCATTTATAAGGACACGGCGGGATATGTGTGGTTCGGGACAGAGTCCGGAC
>CAMWMW010000126.1 GCA_947175455.1 uncultured Porphyromonadaceae bacterium
ACGGCGCCCGGTTTCCCAATAATTTTCCTCCGCCTAACCCCATCCAATGTTACCATTCTGGAATTAACCCCATCGGTTTCCCCGTGCAAATCTTGAAGAACCGTCATAACGGCCTGAAATCTCGACAAGGTATTTGCCCATGTAGTCATAGTTCACACGACCGAAAATACCCTGCAGAGAATATTGATTCTGACCTCCCGCCAAAGACAATACCTTGTTGCCGTTGTCGTCTGTACCGATCAGGTCGAAGTCTGACAGGTCGTCTGAAATCAGATATTCAGCAGTTCCTTCGATATTCTTGTAGTTGCGTGTCTCATAGTTGTAACCGGCAGTTACAGTGAGATTGTGCGCATCCTTGAACGTGTCTTTATAGGTTGCGAGACCATTGACAGCATAATAGTTATATGTTCCCACTGTTTCCACAAGCTCGTTTCGTCCGGCTCCGGTTACATAATACTGCATTTCCTGGTCAGGATACGTTCTGTAGGGAAGATTTATATTACGTCCTGTGTTGCGGTTCTGGTTGAAACGGTAAGTAAAGTCTCCGTGAATCGTCAACTGAGGGATAGGATTATAATTCACCGATGTCGTGTTTGTGAAATCAGTCTTGCGGTCTATCTGCTTGCTCTTACCCTCCATTGCAAGGATGTGGCGCGCATTTGCGATATTGTTACCCTGATAAGGAGTCTTGTAGACATACGAACCATCGGGGTTTGTCACAGGATAGCATGCGAGTGCATGGCGGGAAAAGCCCTGCAGAATGCCCTCCTTTGAACCGAGATACTCATATGTAGAGCCATAGAAAGAGGTATTGTTGCTGACAGTGATCCATTTGTTAACGGGGAAGTCAATCTTCGCACGCAAATTGTACTTCTTGAATTCATCACCGTTCACCTTCAGATAACCGTCACTTGTGTTGAGACCTCCTGAAAGATAATAACGGATCTTCTTCATTCCGCCGCTCAACGAGAGGTTGTGCTGCTGAGAGAACCATTTGTCACGGAAGAATGTATTGTACCAGTCGGTATTGGCATAATATTTCCAACGACGCTGACCACCGACGGTCTCTTCAACCACCCAGGGACGGTCAGGATGTTCCGTCTTGTCATTCACCCGGGCAAGAAGTTCCTGCATGTCGTTCTCGTCATATGATATATATTGCTTTCCCTGCGACGGAGTATAGAATTTGTTTACAAGATACACTGACCAGAAACCTGTGTTCTCATAATCATTGCAGGTGGTAGGTTCCTGCCATCCGAATCTGCCGTTATAACGCACAGTAGCCTTGCCTTCGTTATCCTGTCCGTTTTTGGTAGTAACAAGAATCACACCGAATGCGGCGCGCGCACCATACACAGCAGCTGCCGAAGCATCCTTGATTACGGAGATTGACGCCACATCATTTGGGTTCACGTTGTCGATCTCGCCGATCGAGCCATCTATAAGAACGAGAGGTGAGCCTCCGTTGATCGATGCCTGACCTCGGATATTAAGATCCGGAGACGAGCCGGGGAGACCGGAAGAAGTTGTAACGTTAAGACCGGCAACCGCTCCCTGGAGCATGTTGGAGATAGTAGCGGCAGGACGGTCTTCAAGTTTCTTGCCGTCGACAGAGGCAACCGCACCGGTAAGGTTAACCTTCTTCTGGGTACCGTAACCGATGACCACTGTCTCCTCAAGGGTCTGTGCGTCTTCTTTCATCACAATCTTCAGTGCGTTCTGACCGGGAGCGACCTTGATCTGCTGGCTCTGGTAGCCGACATACACGATCTTCAGAGTCGCCTCACCTTCAGGTATCTGAAGAGAAAAGTTTCCGTCGATGTCGGTCATACATCCCGTTCTCGACTTGTCAAGCATCACGCTGACTCCGATCAGCGGCTCACCCGCTTCATCGGTGATGGTGCCCGTTACCTGACGGCTCGCCGCCCACAGCGGGAAGCTGACCATCAGCGTCACCATCAAAAGAATTAGTCTTCTGACTTGTTTCATAAGGTAGGTATTAGTAAGTAATTTAGTTTTCTACGAACGATGTTGATGATGAATGCATGATTCATCATCAACAGTCATTATTTGATGTCTATCCTATATGTCGCGACATCAAACGCCTTGGGTCGTTCCATTGTCTCTGTCCATGTGTGACCGAACTCATCTTTTATTGTGATGACAAGGTCTGTATCCGCATCAGGAGCCACAACCTTATAGAAGTGGTGACGGTTCTGCGCTGTTCCCACTGGAGCGCTCGTAATATCATTATTGAAACGCTTCATGGTCTGAGCCATGATCTGAACCGGATCAAAAGCGCTCACTTCCTTTACTTCAAGACTTGTACCGTCAGCTGTTTTCACCGTGCACGTCCAACGCGAGTTTTTCTGCCATGCGTTGATCAGCACTTCGTTGCGCTGCACCCCGTCATAAGCCTTGATGATATTCGCGTACTGAGCACGCATTGCGGCATTTGTCAGATTGGGGACATCATCCATAGAGAACTCCACCTTGTTAAGGTCATATGTGCGGAACTGGAAATTCTCATCCTTGCCGGCACATTTGTAAATCCATTTGATATCTTTTCCGGATATATCCCACACTCCGTATCCGCAGGGTGTGCCATCGGAAGCCTGAAGCAGTCCGGGGGTCAGGTTTCCGCTCCACCACCAGTCGGAACATATCGCCGACAGGTTATGCTCATAGATGTTGCGACCTCCCGTGATCGAGTTCTCGGGAACTATGTTATAACTGCGGTGTGTATGTCCGGTGACATAGTGCACAAGCTGGTAGCCGTCGAAGGCGGCAAGCAGTTTGTCGCAGTCCTTCATGTTTTTGCCGAATGTATTCACACCGGTTGTAGAGAACACCGGCACATGCATCATTACGAGGATAGGAGTCGATTTGTCGACATGCGCGAGATCTTTGGCAAGCCACGCCCACTGTGGGTCATAAATCTGACCTTCGATATGATTGCGGGAGCCATCGCCGTTATAAGTGACACAATCCACATTATCAAGCATGATATAGTGAACATCTCCTATATTGAATGAGTAATAAGGGGGCGCGATATTGACAGCGAAAGGATTCTTGGCTTTTTGATTGCCGATTGCTCTCATGTCGTTGTCATGGTTACCTATGGTATGGTAGATCGGAAGTCCGGACAAAGCGGTGTTTATTGTTTCATGATAATCAGCCGGACCATAATTACGGTCATACCAGTAAAGATCCCATGTCATATCGCCCAATGTGATACCATATACTTTCTGGCTTGCCTGAAGACCCTTTACATATGTATTGATATCGGAAGCCACTTTGCCGAACTGAGACAGGTCATTGTTTACCTGGCGATTTGCCACATGCATATCGCCGAGGAATACTATTTTATACTTGCTCTGGTCGACTTTATTGAGAACAAAGCTCTGGTTTTCGGGCAGATCCGAAGCAGACATAAGCGTACGGTAATGATCCGGGAACACACCGTTGAGCTGGCATTCATAACCGGACGGCACAGAGATGAACACATATCCTGTTTCCTTCGCCGATTTTAACTGATAAACGCCATCGCTGTCGGTAGTTGTGACTTCGACACCGTCGCTGACCACAACACCGGCTATCGGACCTTCCGCTGATTCAACCACGCCATAGACGGTTGTACCGGGCTGGATCTCGATCTTACGCGCTACAACATTAATAATAAGATTGCCGATCTTAACGCGACGATCATCGCGCTTGACATTCAGTTCGTAGGTTCCGGAAACAAAATCGCCCGGGAGCTTGAAACAAAAATGATCTGCGGCAGCTTCCGTAACGGCACATACCTTGATTGTTCCGCCTTGAATAAGGTAAATCTGATCAGATGTCTGAAGTGTGTTTTCACAATCCACTCTGCAGTCTTCACCTTTTACAACATCCACACTCGACGGGAGGGTAACTTTGATTTCAGTTGTGTTTCCACCACCGTTCGGTCCGGGATCTGGATCGTCTTTGCCTCCACAATTGACAAGACAGAGGGAGAAGACACTCAACACCAGGGTTGCCTGAAGCAGGCAAAGGAGTTTCTTTGTCATGATTCGTAATTAGTTAATTCTTCTAAGGTTATTTAGTCCGGCTGACAGCTGTGCCATTCGGTCTGATTCAATTATTGCCGCATACATATCCTTTTTATATGTTATCAGGAAAACGCCAGTTTTCCTGATAACAGGACATAATGCATTATGTCGATTTCGAGTTTTAACGAAATTTTGCGTAAATTTATAGTAAAATTTCGTTTAGTGCAAATTTTTACACAAAAAATGTTTCGAAACGTAAATTTTAACTTAAATTTCATTAAAAAAGAAGTTTCCGAAAGCATAATTGCAACTATGCTTCCGGAAACTTCAATGTCTTGTCTGTCGGTAATTCTTCAGAAACGCACTGCTCAGAAAAGAGGCAGCGTGGATGTGGAATCGACATATTTGCGTTTGAAATCGGCATCAGACATACAGAGCATCATTATGCCCTGAATGAGGGTGACTATTTCCCAAAGTCCGCATGTCACGATTGTAAGAAGAATCGTAATCAGACCGGCGGCGGTCTTGCCCATTACAAAATACTGCACGCCGAGACCACCGAGCAATATCGCCATTATGCCGCAAAGCGTTTTCTTTGACGAAACCTCGGCATTGGCGGCATAAGATTTGCCGCTCCTCTGATAACGCTCCATGAGTTCGGGATAGGTGTAAAGCGGCTGCCATTCTCCCCCGTCTCTGCTTACCGGGGTTTCATTGGTCACAGGGTAAGCCATCATCTGCTCGGCAGACATGGGCCCGATTGTCTGGTTGTTAAGGGTGATGTAATACATAATTATATGAATTCCTTAGTTAATAAGTTATTATTGTCTATGATGCAGGTTGCTTATATCGTCACACAATAGTCACACAATCTGTATTCTGATTGCAAATATAAGTGTTTTTTACAAAAAATTGTGATTTTTTTGTTAACTTTACGCATAAAATTCGAATTTTAACCTATGTCTGAGAACAACGATTCTTTCGAGCCAATTGAAAAAGACTCTTTAAATCCTGTGGAACAGTCGCAGTCAGCCGCTTCCGATGAAGTACGGAACACAAACGCATCGCCTACCGACAAGAAAACGGTTTTGTCCGGAATGTTCCGGAGCTGGTATCTTGAATATGCGAGTTACGTGATTCTGGAGCGTGCCGTGCCTCACATCGAAGACGGACTCAAACCGGTGCAGCGACGCATTTTGCATTCGATGTCCACCCTTGATGACGGACGTTTCAACAAGGTTGCGAACATTGTGGGAAACACAATGCAATACCACCCCCATGGAGACGCCTCCATCGGAGATGCTCTTGTTCAACTCGGTCAAAAGGAATTGCTTGTCGACACCCAGGGTAACTGGGGTAATATCCTTACCGGAGACTCCGCCGCCGCACCCCGATATATCGAGGCGCGTCTTTCGGAGTTCGCCATAGAGACAGCTTTCAGTCCCAAAATTACAGAATGGACTCTTTCTTACGACGGTCGCAAGAAAGAGCCTGTCACCCTCCCCATGAAGTTCCCCCTGCTGCTCGCACAAGGAGTGGAGGGCATTGCGGTGGGACTTTCTTCCAAGATACTTCCACACAATTTCAACGAAATCATAGACGCGGCTGTCGAATACCTCCACGACCGCCCCTTCAGGCTCTTTCCGGACTTTCAGACCGGCGGACTGCTTGACGTTTCAAAATATAACGACGGCGGTCGCGGCGGCTCCGTAAAGGTAAGGGCAAAGATTGAAAAAATCGACAACAAAACTCTGGCAATAACGGAGCTGCCATTCGGAAAAACCACATCCACGCTGATCTCATCGATTCTCGGCGCGATGGAAAAGGGGAAAATAAAGATCAGGAAAGTAGATGACAACACTGCCGCCACAGCTGAAATCCTTGTGCACCTTATTCCGGGAACTTCTTCCGACAAGGCAATCGACGCACTGTATGCATTC
>CAMWMW010000127.1 GCA_947175455.1 uncultured Porphyromonadaceae bacterium
GATGTGAAAATTCCTGTATAAGAAACATAAAAAAGAGTCGCTTGTGGCGACTCTTTTTTATTAAAGTTAAACAACTTCTAAATCTTACATTGTGTCAGGCACGAAGTAGGAGCTGCTTCCATTGCCGCCTCCCGCCGAGCCGTATGCGATGCAGCCGACGTTGGTCATCCATGCAAGATTGAATTCGCAGAAGAACTCTTCGTCCATTATACACCAGTATTCGGAATCTGTTGCAAAAGATGCGTCTTCCTGCCAGTAGGCGACATCCTTGACCCAGAGTGGAGAAGGTTTTTCGTCGACAGTGACCGAGTAGCCGGTCTGAGCCTCGGGAACGCGGACAGGATAGAACTTCAAGCCGTTGCCGTCAGTTCCGACAAGTCCCATGAGGGTGAACTTGAGGGAGTATCCGTCGCGGAAAGCGTTCTTGATACGGTAAAGGTTCTTGTCTGTCGTACAGATTTCAAGGTCGCATGGCTTCGCACCGGGGATGATATTGTTGGCTGTAAACTGACCGCTGCATACCTTGTTCCAGTCAAGACCCGTGAATGACACCTGTGCCATCGAGCGGTTTGAGCCGTTGCAGGCAACACCTGTGACAAGTATCGCGCCATGCTGGTCCAGAATAGTCTCGTCGACATTTGCCGCGCCGCTTACCTCAAGTTTGGAGCCTTCCTCCACAACTTTCTGCATATATGCGTCTGTGCCGTTCTTGTCGATATAATCGTTGGCAGCGTCTGCCGCTTCGACAAGATAATAAAGCTCAGTCACTGCATTGTTGGTTGCAAAACGCACAATCAGGTCGTTGTCGGCGTTCATGCCGGACGATGCTTCCGGAGCATACGAATACATGGTGACAACCGGATTTGTGGCTGTTCCGGGCTCGGTGCCGTCTTCTGCGGAGCAAGACCACAGAAAAGCCAGCGGAAGAGCCATAAGGAAATATTTCAAATTTTTCATTTATGCAATCATTTAAGAAATTAATATAATCCTTTTACCAGGCGTGCTCGGGCGAATTACCTTTGGGAGCGATGGGTGTCGGGTTGTTTGTGCAGGCGCTGTTGTTGTTGGTTTCGGTCTGCACGATGCAGAACGTCATCCACTGCGGAGGCTCGTTGGTGTTCCATCTGTAGCCATTGACATGGTTTGTTCCGGCATAGCTGCGGATTATACCCTTGTTGAGACGTTTTACGTCATACATCGCAAGACCTTCGCCCCAGAACTCAACGCGGCGCTGCCACCAGATTTCATTGATGAATGGAGAAGTCGACGAGTTGTTATAGGCTTCGTTATGCTTGCCATATACATAATCGGCATCGCGTGTCTTGGCGAATGTCTCGAGCAAAGCCTTTCCTCTGTTCTCGTCCTGACGTCCGGCAGCCTCGGCTTCGATGAGAACCATCTCCTCGACGCGCATCAGGGGTACGTCTACGCAATACGCGTCCTTGTTGGTGGTGTGGTTGCCGTCGCGTCCGCGGAATTTGAGAGGCATGCCGCCCCATGCGTTCGCGCCGTTAGTGTTTGATCTGACAGCGTTTCCGGAGTTGAATACGTATTATGGAACATCGGAATAGGCAGACAAGGCGTTGACTACATCGGCAACTGTGGTCTTTTTGTCTATTTCAAAATCCACATAGCACTGCTTGCGGGCGTCGGTTGCCGGAATTGTCTGATACAAATGATAGTCGATATAGTTGCCGGCGCCGTATTTGCTGTAGTAGCCGTAACCTGTCTGACCTCCGTTGGGAAGCTCGTTGATCATCCAGGAACCCCAGGAGTGGTTTCCACCTGTAACCATGCAGGCGTCATCCTTCTTGAATGTGCAGCACCAGAGCCAGGCATTGTTTGAATTGGCGTTGTTGAAGCCGTTGACTTTGTTGTTATACTCGTCGCCTGTCATGACAGTATACCCTTTCTGGGCTTCTTTTGCGTATTTCTCGGCATTTACCCAGTCTTCCATAAGAAGATATGCGCGGGCGCGAAGACCGTTTACGACACTCATGTCGGGTTCTTCCTTGCTCGTTCTGCTGTAATCGGAAAGGAATCTTTCCGCATTGTCAAGATCTGCGAGAATGAACTTCATCATATCCTCGTAAGTTGCGCGTGGATTGTTCGCTGCGCCGGAAATGCTCATGTCATTTGATACGATGGGCACAGTCGGAGCTGTTTTGTCTTGTGCGTAGGATACAGGACAGAACATCTGCGCAAGGTCCAGATAATAGAAGGCACGCCATGCGTGAGCCATTCCTGCACCCGCCTTGTGAATCTCTGAAGGGTTCTCGCCGGCGAGGTTAAGCACGGTATTGCAGTTTTTGATCTGGGAATAGTAGTATGTCCAGGGATACTGGCAGTTGAGGTAGATGGGTGCGAGTGTCACATCAGAGGTATACCAGCTCTGGAACCAGTTGTAGCCGCCTCCGACAGCAACCATGTCGTTTCCTGTCATTTCGCGCATGAGAATAAGCGAGGGATAACCGAAGTCATTCGGCTTGCGGTAACTTGGGTTGTCAAATACCCATTGTCCTGCAACACTTGATGTGAGAGAGTTTACGAAATTTTCGTAAGCTCCCGGCGCGGATGATGCCTGATCCTCTGTTACTGTTGCCTGCTGAGGCTCGAATTCCTGGATACAGGAAGGCAACAGAAGGAGGGCTGCACCGGCTGTTAATGTCATTATCTTTTTCATTGTGAATGTTCTTTTTACGTTAGATGAATCAATGTCAGAACACAACTTCTACACCTCCCGAGATAGTGCGCATCGGTGAATATGCACCTACGGAAGCATTGCCGCCGTATGAATAGCGGGGGTCGAGACCCTTGCGGGCAGACCAGAAGCAGAGGTTCTCACCCATGCAGTATACACGGATTTTCTCAATGTCGTTGAACAGTTTCGGCAAGGTGAAGCCGACAACGAACGACTGGAAGTTAAGATAACCTGCGTTGGCAAGGAATCTGTCGCTCGCCATACCTGTGTCTGTATCGCCTATCTGCCAGCGGGGAAGGTTGGAGTCGGTGTTGTTGGGGCTCCAGGATTTGATCCAGTCCTTGTGATAAGTCTGTCCGTTGGTAGATGAAAGGTCGGAGTTCGGAGTCATGAGCGCGGCGTAACGTGAGTCATAGACCTTGCCGCCGATCTGATAGTCGAAAGAAGCCGAGATATCAAACCACTTGATGCGCACTGTGGTGTTGAAACCGCCGAATACTTTGGGCAGGATGCTGCCGATAGCGTAACGCGATGCGTTTCCAGCCTCGGTAGTGACATAATCCATGGATTTGATTGTACCGGGTCTTGAAGTATCCATAGTGCCGTCTGTAACGAGATTCGGGTCGTAGTAATAGAGAGCCTGTCCCTTGTCGTTTACTCCTGCGTATGCGAGATCCATGTAATTGTACATCGGTCCGCCTACCTCATACCAGTAACCGTCGTCATACCAGCCGCCGTTCACGCCGATCTTGCTCTCGGGGAGCTTCGTCAGTTTGGTGACATTGTGCGAAAGGTTTGCCGTTATGTTCCATTCGTAATCTTTTGTACGGATCGGAGTTCCGCTGAGAACGAGTTCGACACCGGTGTTGCGGAGTGAACCGACATTGCCCCAATAGCCGCGGGCACCTGTTGATTCCGGAATCGAAAGCCAGAAAAGAAGGTTGTTGGTATTCTTGTTGTATACATCGATGTTACCGGTAAGGCGGTTGTTGAAGAAACCGAATTCAAGACCGACATTGAAGTTGGTTGTGGTTTCCCAGGTTATGTCCGGATTACCGAAGCTTGAGAATACCGGAGACATGTGCTCCTTGGAGCTTGGCTGAAGCTTATAGGTGTTTACGAATCCGTAGGAAGTAGACAGATTGTCGTTACCCTGCTGACCGATAGAGACCTTGAGTTTCAGGTAATCAAGCCAGTTCTTTGTCTGTGCCATGAAGTTTTCCTTGGAGATCATCCATGCGGCTCCGAAGCTCCAGAAGTTACCCCAGCGGTGAGACTTGTGGAAACGGGAGGATGCATCGCGGCGGTACATTGCCGAAGCATAATATTTTTCAAGGAAATTGTATTGTGCGCTTCCGAACCAGCCTTCAACATTGTAGCTTGTCTTGTAAGAAGATGCGTTGACAGCCACGTCTGCGAATGCGTCAAGCTCAAGGATGTCGGGAGAGAACATGCCTTGTCCGAGTGCGGCAAGATAAGTGCCGTCTGTACGATAATATTCGTGACCTGCCATCACATTGAGGTAGTGGTCGCCGAAATGCTTGTAGAATGTCAGTGTCTGTGAATTGTTGGTGCGGATATTGGTTGTGGTAGCCTTTGTAAGATTGCCGTTCACCGATGCGGAACCCGGAGTAAGCGGGTTGCCGAAGCTTGTGCTGCGGGTTTCGCCCCAGTTGACGTTGCTCACGACATCAAGTTTAAGATAGCTTGTGAAGTCGACAGTCGCGTTGAGGGTTGCGTTAAGCTGGTTGTAATCCGATTTTGAGGTGTTGAGAACCTGGTCGGCGATCGGGTTGCCCGGCGCGCCGAAAGGACGGGTACCGGAATAATATACATCCTGACCGAAGTCATATCTTGTGTTTCCATATTCGTCAGTAAGGATGTAAGGATTTCCGGCAGCGTCAAGACCACGTGCGTATACAGGGTATATCGGAGCGATCATACCGGTGAAGTAAAGGATGTTGTTTGAGCTCCAGCCTGTGCCGATGCTCGGGTTGCCGACTGAATTCGAATGAGTATAGCCGATGTTGGCTCCTACTTTCAGCCATTTCTTAGCCTGATAGTCAGCGCGTATGCGTCCGCTCACACGGTCGTAGCTCGAAGGCTGGAGAATACCTTCGTCGCCGAGATAGTTGAGACTCGCGTAGAAAGACGCACGGTCAGTGCCTCCGTTTACGCTGAGGTTGTATTCCTGACGGAAACCGTTGTGATAAGCCTCGTCATTCCAGTTGTCGGGAGTGAGCCACATCTGCTGGCCATTGAAATCTATCTTGCGTCCGAGGACGGCATTGGGATTGAGTTTGCCGTCCATGCCGATAAGGAGTTCTTCGTTACCGTTGGCATCTTTCGGCAGAGTGTAGACATTATACATCAGCTGGCCGAGCATCATGCTGTTGGAAGCCTGGTTGGCTGCGGCAGGCGTCATGCCCTGCTGATAGAAATTGTAGTTGTATACCTGTGCGTAATATGCCTCATAGAATGCACCCGGATCAGTGATTACGTCATAATCCTGGACTGCACGTGAGTTTGAACCCCACTTGGCGTTTACGGTGATCTGAGCCTCTTTGTTCGCACCGCGTTTTGTTGTGATGATGATCACACCTGCGGCACCTCGGGCACCGTAAAGAGCCGCCGAGGCAGCATCCTTGAGTACTGAAATAGAGGCGATGTCGCTCTGCGGGATGTTGCTGAGGCTTGCGGTGTAAGGCGCGCCGTCAACGATCACAAGCGGTTCGATGCCTGAATAGAGAGAGGAGATACCGCGGATGTTGATTGAACCGGACGAACCGGGAGAACCGGTGGAAGAACGCATCTGAAGACCCGGAACGGAACCGACGAGAGCGTCAGCCACGTTGGTGGTTGTGCGCTTCTGGAGTTCGCCCGAACCGACAACTGCCGCAGAACCGGTAAACGCTTCCTTGGTTGTAGTACCGAAGGCAACGACCATGACATCGTCAAGAGTCTGGTCTGTTGTCTGCATCTTAACCACTACATTCTGTGTCAAAGGAACTTTGACAGTCTTGTAGCCGACGTAAGAAACCTGAATTTCCTTCACGTTCGCCGGAACGTTAAGTTTGAACTTACCTTCGGCGTCGGTTGCGACGCCCTGTCCGCCTCCGAGGGGCAGGATTGTGGCGCCGATCAGAGGTTCGGATGTCGTTGCATCGACAACAGTACCCTGATAGGAGCGCGTCTGTGCCGAAAGACTCCAGCTGCACGCCATCAGCGTCATCAAGAT
>CAMWMW010000128.1 GCA_947175455.1 uncultured Porphyromonadaceae bacterium
GAAGATTACCTCCTTGACGTCAAGCTTCTTCTCTGCGTGGCCGCCGGTGCTTTCAACGGCTTCATTTGCCGTAGCATCGGCTGCTGTCGCAGGCTGCACTGCCGACAATATTATCATCGACGCGAGCAACAGGCGGAATATGTTGTTTTTGAAAATAGACATTGCTGAGATGGTTGACATTATTGACCGTAAACTTTTCCCGGGGACGGAGCGTCAGTAGACACAGACCGACACCACATTGTTATGCACGTCAGCCAGACCGCCGCTAATCTGGGCTTCCCCGGCGTTTCCGTCGGACGTGATATACTTCACCTTACCCTCGTTGAGCACTGAAATCAGCGATGCATGGTTCTTAAGTACGGTGAAAGAGCCCATAGCGCCCGGCAGCGTCACCATATCCGCCTCACCGCGGAAAAGCACTTCTTGAGCAGATATTATTTCAAGTGTCATGACTGTCGTGGTTATAATGTTGCGAGTCTGGTTGATTCTATCCATTCCGTCACCGCAGCTCCATTATGGAGCGCAGCAGGAAAGGTTTATTTTACGTCTTCAAGCATCTTCTTGCCTTTGGCAATTGCCTCGTCGATTGTGCCGACATTGAGGAACGCCTGCTCCGGAAGATTGTCAAGCTCTCCGGAAAGAATCATCTTGAAACCTCGGATAGTCTCTGACAACGGAACCATCACACCTGGAAGTCCGGTGAACTGCTCCGCAACGAAGAACGGCTGCGAAAGGAAACGCTGGGCACGACGCGCACGGGCTACCACAAGCTTGTCCTCGTCGCTAAGCTCGTCAACACCGAGAATCGCGATAATATCCTGAAGTTCGTTGTATTTCTGCAGAAGCTGCTTTACCGACTGAGCCACATTATAATGCTCTTCACCTATGATATTCGGGTCAAGGATACGTGATGTGGAGTCAAGCGGGTCAACGGCAGGATAGATACCGAGCTCAGCAATCTTACGGTTCAACACGGTTGTCGCGTCAAGGAAGCTGAAGGTTGTGGCAGGAGCCGGGTCTGTCAAGTCATCGGCAGGAACATAAATCGCCTGTACCGAAGTGATGCTGCCCTGCTTGGTTGAGGTGATACGCTCCTGAAGAGCACCCATCTCAGAGGAAAGGGTCGGCTGGTAACCTACAGCAGAAGGCATACGCCCGAGAAGCGCCGACACCTCGGAACCCGCCTGTGTGAAACGGAAAATGTTGTCGATAAAGAGAAGTACCTCTTTGCCACCGCCATCATTGTCGCGGAATTGCTCCGCTACTGTCAGACCTGACAGTGCGACACGCAGACGCGCACCCGGAGGCTCGTTCATCTGTCCGAACACCAGAGTACACTGGGAATCTTTCAATGCGTTTTCATCCACATCCTTGAGATTCCACTCCCCTTTCTCCATTCCTTCCTCAAACTTCTTGCCATATTTGATGACACCGCTCTCGATCATCTCGCGGAGAAGGTCGTTGCCTTCACGCGTACGCTCTCCCACACCGGTAAAGACCGAGAAACCGTCATGTCCCTTTGCAATATTGTTGATGAGCTCCTGGATAAGCACAGTCTTGCCTACGCCGGCACCTCCGAACAAACCGATCTTACCACCCTTTGAGTAAGGCTCGAGAAGGTCAATCACCTTGATACCGGTAAAGAGAATCTCCTGCGATATGGCAAGATCGTCAAATGCCGGTGCGGGCTGATGGATAGGACGCAGGTTATCGCGGTTCAAGTCTCCGAGCATGTCGATGGAGTCACCGATCACATTCAGAAGTCGCCCCTTGACCTGATTACCTGTGGGCACGGCTATCGGACGATCAAGGTTCAGGACCTTGACACCGCGGCGCACGCCATCCGTACTCTCCATGGCGACACATCTTACGATGTTTTCACCGATATGCTGCTCAACCTCGAGAATAAGTTCCTCGCCATTGTCGCGCTCCACCTTCAAGGCGGTATAAATCGGAGGAATGTTTTCTTTTCCACCCTCGAACGAGACGTCTATCACAGGTCCGATAACCTGGGTCACTGTGCCGTAATTTGCGCTCATATAATTTTCTTGTTGATTATTCGGACAATCGATAAAGCATCGACCTATCGACTGCCGGTTTTCTTATTTCTTTAATTCAAATTAAAAATGCCACCCTAATGCTACAAACACCGCCATGAGAATAAGGTTCACAAGCGAGAACGGCATCAGGTATTTCCACTCGAATGCGAGCATCTGGTCGATTCGCACGCGGGGGAACGTCCATTTGAACCAGATTATGACAAACGAGATGAAGAATGCCTTGGCAAGGAACCATACCACTGAAGGAATGAAATCCATTACATGGTTGAATGCCTCCCAGCCCGGAATATGCAACGGCATCCAGCCGCCAAGGAACATCAGTGTAGCTATTCCGGAAACGATGAAGAGGTTGAGATACTCTGCAAGGTAGAAGAAACCGAAATGTATACCTGAATATTCGGTATGATAACCGGCTGTAAGCTCATGCTCCGCCTCGGGAAGGTCAAACGGTCCGCGGTTGGTCTCGGCAGTCGCTGCTATCACATAGATGATAAACGCGATTATTGCGGGGATGTGACCACGGAAAAGGAACCAGGCGCTTTCCTGCTCTGCGACAAGCTCGGAAATATTCATGGTGCCGGCAAACACGCAGATTGTCATCAGAGAGATTCCGAGTGAAAGCTCATAACTGATCATCTGTGCGCCGCTTCGCATTGCTCCGATGAGTGTATACTTGTTATTGGATGCCCAACCGGCAAGCAGTATACCGAGCACACCGACTGAAGAAACGGCGAGTATAAAGAATATACCGATGTTCCAGTCAATTATCTGAAGTCCGTTACCCCACGGAAGACATGCGAGCATCGTAACCGACGATGTGATCACAATGTAGGGAGCCAGCTTGAAAAGAAAGCGGTCAGTGCCTTTGAGACAGATGAGCTCTTTGATGAGGATCTTGAACATATCGGCAAATACCTGAAGAAGACCCCATTTACCCACACGCATAGGTCCGAGACGACACTGGAACCAGGCACAAAGCTTACGCTCGTAAAGAATATAGAAGAGTGCCAGCACCGTGTAGGTGGCAAGCACAAGAACTGCTATGATCACACATTCGATCAAAACAGCCGCCCAGTCCGGCATACCGGTGCCGAGCAAAAGGCTGTTGAATGCAGATGTCCATTTTCCGAAATCAAACATATTGATTATTCTCTTATTGGATTATACGCTTATTGTATTGTCAATTATTTTCACTGTATTGCTTGACGCAGACATCTGCCTTAACGGTCGATATCGGGAATCACAAAGTCAAGAGCCGCACCGATTGTGATAAGGTCGGCAATCATGTATCCCGAACATGTCAGATCCATCACACCGACAAGGTTGAAACACGGACTCTGGAAATGAACGCGATAAGGGGTCTTCTCACCGGTTGACTCGATGTAGACGCCGAATGTTCCGCGACTCGCCTCGACCTGCTGATACCAGCGGCCGGCGGGAAGCTTGACAATCTTCGGAACCTGAGCGCGGATCTCACCCTCGGGAATACGGTCAACAAGCTGTTCGAGTATGCGGCAGCTCTGCTCTATCTCTTTCATACGCACCATATAGCGCGAGTATGAATCGCATCCGTCAAGAAGAATTTCATCAAATTCAACCTCGCCGTATGCTGCATAAGGATGCTTCTTGCGGCAATCGCAACTCCAGTTCGAGCCGCGACCGCTCGGACCTGTTATTGCATAATTCACGGCATCTTCCTTGCTGAGCATGCCTACGCCCTTAAGACGGTTCTTTGCAATGAGATTTCCGGAGAAAACCTTGTGATATTCCTTGAGACGCTCGGGCATGATTTCAATCAGATGTTTCACATCTTTCACAAAATCCGGATGGAGGTCCGCTATCACACCGCCGATGACATTATAGTTCATCGACATGCGTGCGCCACACGTCTTTTCGAATATATCAAGCACCATCTCGCGCTCGCGGAATCCATAGAAGAATGCCGTCGTGGCGCCAAGGTCCATTGCCGTACATCCGAACGAAAGAAGATGTGAGCTTATACGCATCAGTTCATCCATCATTGTACGGATAACCTGGGCGCGCTTCGGTATCTCAAGACCGAGTGCCTTTTCGATACACATGCAGAGACAATGTCTGTTCTGATGCGCGGACATATAGTCCATACGGTCTGTGAAATGAAGAATCTGCGGGTAAGTCATTCCCTCTGTCAGCTTCTCTATGCCGCGATGAATATAACCGGACACCACATCAACCTTCTTCACAATCTCGCCGTCGAGAGAGGCGCGGAAGCGCATCACTCCGTGGGTAGACGGATGCTGCGGACCGATGTTGACCACATATTCATCCTTTTCGAACACCTTGCGGGGTTCCTCTACAATCTTGCCCTCGGCATTTTCCACAAAAACACGCGAATCGTCTTCATTGATCTCATCCTCAAGACGGATGGGATTCAATTCGGGATTCGCGTCATAGTCTTTGCGCAAAGGATGACCGACCCAGTCATTGCGCAGGAAGAAACGGCGCATATCGGGATGGTTCACAAACTTGATGCCGAACATATCGTAAACCTCGCGTTCCTGGAAATTGGCAACTTTCCAAAGGTCACTCACACTGTGGATATACGCGTCATCGCGGCTCTCTGCCTCTACTTTGACAGCCAACATACCCCAGTTGTGGGAGGTAGACGTAAAATAATAAACGACTCCGATTGTTTCCTTCCAATCCATTCCGACAACGGCTGAAAGAACGTCGAAATCAAGATCTTTATTTTCCTTGAGGCTTTTCGCCAACGGATACCATTTCTTTTCGGGAACACTTACCAAAAGGCACTCTCCGTCTTCAAAGGTTGCCTCGGGACAAATCTTACCGATGATTTCTTTTATATCGCTCATGGTCAAAGTCTATTCGTATCGATATTTAATTAACCGATCTCACCCCTCTCCTCGGGATGCTCGGCGAAAAACTCCTCTATTTTCTCTTTACGGTTGGCTCCTCCAAAGAACTTCTGCACCTTGATTTTGCGCTGAAGCTGCATCAGTCCGTAGAACATCGCTTCCGGACGCGGAGGACATCCGGGGATATACACATCAACCGGAAGAATCTGGTCTACACCGGGAACTACGCAATATGAGTTCTTGAAAGGACCTCCCGAAACGGCACATCCGCCGCAGGCAATAACATATTTCGGTTCCGCAAGCTGCTCATACAGACGACGCATGACCGGAGCCATGCGATGAACAATCGTGCCCTGCACCATTACATAATCCGCCTGACGCGGAGAGTTGCGGGCAACCTCGAATCCGAAACGCGCCATATCATAACGTGCCGCGCCAAGACTCATGAACTCGATTGCACAGCAGCTTGTTCCGAAACAAAGAGGCCAAAGTGAATTGGAGATACCCCAGTTGATGAGTTCGTCCATTTTGCCGACCACCACATTGGCGCCGGTTGCGTTGAGTTCGTCTACAAGTTTGTCGATATACTCGTTGTCCTTGAAGTCCTCACGCTTCATGCTTTTAATCTTGTCTATTCCCATTTCAAAGCTCCTTTCTTCCAGGCATAGGCCAGACCCATAATCAGCACAAACATGAAAATTGCAATGCAGAGGAGTCCCTGAACTCCAAGACCACGCATCACTACAGACCACGGCCACAGGAACACTGTCTCGACATCAAAGATTAAGAACAGGATTGCAAAAATGTAATATCCGGCCTTGAATTGAATCATGGATTCGCCTCTTGTGGGGATACCGCACTCATAAGGTTCTGACTTTCTTACTGAAAAAGATCTCGGAGAAATCAGTTTGGCGATAAGGAGCGCTGCAAAAACGAGTCCGATACCCGTAAGAACCGCCGTTACCGACAGCGCGCCAT
>CAMWMW010000129.1 GCA_947175455.1 uncultured Porphyromonadaceae bacterium
ATTTCCAAAAGTCATTTTAGTTTAAATTCGTGTTAAAACTAAACATACTCTAAGAAATCAAAATTTATTCGCGGCATAGGAATTTTATTAAAAGATGTGTGTATTTGTGAAAAAATCTTTATATCTTTGTGATATTATCAGAAGCAAGACGACACTGTGGATTTGTATTGCCACGTAAATCGAACTACCATAAATCTAACAATGCAATTTCCGCAAACATACGCTTCCCTACAATACACATCAAATCGCTGATTATCAATCAAACAACAACTAAAATAACAACTTATGGGAAAGTTTTTACTATCTTTATTCTGCATGCTGGTAACCGTGATGCCGGCAACTGCCGAAACAATTACCATTACTGCGAGCAACTCAACCTTTAGTGGTGGCAGCAGTTATGGAACGTTCACATTCGATGATTCTGCTGCATCTGGATTTAAAATTGAAGGACGCGCAAAGACAAGTTCAGAAAATATTGACTTGCAAGCAAACGGTGGGTATATAGCCTTAACTATAAATTCCAACGATTATAAAATAGTGTCTGTAAAAGCCACAGCAAAGACCGGTAGCAGTAAAACAACAACTTTGCAGTTAAAATCTCAATCAACAGCCTACACTTTTAACAACGGGAATAAAACAGACTGGGCTGGAACTGGAACTTCAAATAATGTTTCCACTTCATTTGAGGAACACACATATCCTGTAGCAAATACCTATTTCGTTTTATACAATTCCACAAATGGTGGTCTGATAAGCATTTCATCCATCACCATTGATTACTCTACTGTTACAGGGCCGATTGCTCCAGAACTATCATTTGAAGACTGTGAAATAGTATTAGGAGAAGAAATTGACCTGCCTAAGTGCTTAGAATTTCCCAATTTAACATACAACTACACAGTTACCGAAGGTTCAGGAAACATTTCTATCGAAAACGGCAAGATCAAAGCATTGTCAATCGGAGAGGCTACTATAAAGGTAACAACTGAACCGGTTGAGGGAGAATATCTCGCCGGTGAAGGAACTATTAAAGTAACTGTTGTAGGTAAAAAACCGGAGATGTCGTTTACTAATCCTTCTGTATACGGCAAGGTTAACACAGGGGTTGTGTGGCAGCAGGTTGCAGTGACTGAACCCGCAAGCGACCGAGGTGCAATCACATATACCTCTTCTGACCCCGAGGTTGTTTCAGTTGATGCCTCTACCGGCCAGATCAGACCCGCTGATGTGAAGAAAGCAGGTGTAGCTACAATAACTGCGACTATGGCTGCTAATGGAGATTATGCAGAGGGTACCGCTGAATATCTGATTGTTGTAATTGATCCTGACGCATCAATAGAACCGGGAGAGACCCTATTCGACTTTACTACCAAAGATCCATACGGTTTTACATCTAAAACTGACAGCAGCTATGAGACCGAGGTTAAAGCCATTGCCGGGGAGAACGAAACTGTAACCATAACATTCGAGGGAAAATATCGGTCTTACTATGGAAATAATGCGTATTCATTGAGACTTGCAAAAAAAAATGATGCAAATCCAAATAAATTCACCATATCTGTTCCGGATGGATACAAAATTACCAAAGTAGGCATAACAAGCAGTGACGGAACAGTTTCAATAAACGGTACAACCTTAACCAAAAGCAATAGAGAAATAGTATGGGAAGCCGACAATAATGTTATAACCAATAGCGTGGAATTTGTTTCTTCCGGTTCAAATACACTTGTCATTTCCAAAATCAATGTCATGTGGGATGCTGCGGATTCCGACCTGGAGCCGGCACATCTGACTTTCACGCCGAATGTAAACGGCATCTATGTTGACGAAGTTGCGGAAATAAACGCTGTCAACAACCCCAAGGGCAGGACTGTGACATACTCTATCGCCGGTCTTAACGAAGACGAATACGATATTGAGCAGGTAGAAGACAAGCTTCATGTACTGGTGAACAAACCCGGGTCATATACATTGGAGGCTCGCAGTGAGGCGGGCGACGGCTTCCGCGACGGCTTCGCGATCATGCGCCTGAATGTTTACCGTCATCTTTCGGTATATGCAGACGAGGTTCTGCTTGACAAGGATGAAGTAGACACTGATACCGAGAAGTTCATCACCATAGATGTGCCTGAAAACGCAAACCTCTACTACTGCTTCGCAAGTGAATCGACTCCGGCTGCTGACGAAACCGCCGACGAAAACCAGCTCGCAGGATACACTCTCTACGAGGATGGCATAACAGTACCGGCAAAAACCACCGGCACTCTCAATTTCTATATCGCCAACTACGGCTACCTCTCTCCCATCCGCAAGATTTCTCTCGGCTTCGAGACCGGCATCGAGGAAATCGGTGCGGAGACTACGACCGGCACTGCACGCCTGTTTGACCTCAACGGACGCGAAATCAAGGGAACTCCCGACAAGGGCATCTACATCCGCATCAAGGACGGCAAAGCCGCTAAAATCATGATAAAATAAGGTTAACGCAATTAAAACCGTTTAATACAACGCAACCCGCCGGGCAGTTCCCGGCGGGTTTGTTTTTATCAGGAAAATGCAATGTAAAAAACTTGCACTAAAATATTCAAAAAATATTCTTGAAACGATTGCAATATCGTAAATTTGTATTAACTTTACGCCCGATAAAACAGAGCCATTCAGGGAACAACGGCTATGAATTGTCACTTAAACAAATTAGAGTCTATTAATTGGATTCCCTAATTAAAAACAACCAATGAGCAAGCAAAACACCTTTAAGTCTTCCGTTATAGGGATGCAGGGCAATCTTCTTTCTTTCGCGCTCAAATTGACCACTGATAAAGAAGAAGCACAGGATCTCGTGCAAGACACCACCCTTAAGGCTCTCAACAATGAGGAGAAGTTTGTGGACAACTCAAACTTCAAGGGATGGATGCTGACGATCATGCGCAACATCTTCATCAACAATTACAGAAAGAGTGTCAGAGAAAACACGATGGTCGATTCCTCAGAGGATTTTCATCATCTGAATCTTTGCCAGAACTCAGGTCTTGAGACGCCCGACGGTGCTTATGCTGTGAGCGAGATCTCTCAGATTCTCGCTAAATTTCCTGCGGATTTCCGCCAACCTTTCTCGATGCACGTGGCAGGTTACAAATATGAGGAGATTTCAGAAAAGCTCGACATGCCCCTTGGCACTGTAAAGAGCCGTATCTTCTTTACGCGTAAACGCCTCCGTGAGATCCTGAGTGATTATCGTTAACCCGTATCCTATTAGATACTGACTATCGCCATCGGCTTGTTCCCTCCGAATATAATATTCAGACAATATCTAACAAGAAAAAGATGCCCTCTCAGGCATCTTTTTTCTTTTCTATCCTGACCAGCTCGATGCGGGTCGTGGTCATTTTCTCGATCCGGAACGCAAGGTCCCCGATTTCAAACGTATCCCCCTGTTTCGGCAGAGCCTGAAGACTTTCGAGAATATAACCCGAGAGCGTATGGTATTCCTCGCTTTCCTTTATGTCGAGTCCGAAATCCTCGTTGATCGCGGAAATCTCCATTCTGCCGGAGAACTCATACGCTCCGTCGGGAAGCTCACGCGCCACAAGGCGCCTGACATCGTGTTCATCCTCGATTTCACCGAATATCTCCTCCACAATATCTTCAAGAGTCACAAGACCCGAAGTGCCGCCGAATTCATCCACAACCATGGCAAGCGTGCGTTTCTCGCTCATCATGCGGCGCATCATCTTGTTGGCGAGCATCGTCTCGGGAGTGAAGATCACAGGCTTGAGCTTGCGGCGCCAGTCTGCCGTGGAATTGAACATCTCCGAGATATGTATATACCCCGCCACATCATCTATATCTTCCCTGTAGACCACCACCTTCGACAGACCTGTAGCCGTGAAGACCTTTATCAGTTTCTCGCGCGTTGTCCCGGCGAGAGGCACCGCCACAATCTCGTTGCGAGGTATCATGCATTCGGAAATCTGGGTATCCTTGAAATCAATCGCCTTTCTGAATATCTTCACCTCATTCTCCACAGCCTCGCCGTTCTCGCGGTCTTCCATGCTTTGCTGGATATAGTCGTCAAGCTCATCCATGGTAAGACGCGTTCCGGCAGCCTCCTCTGCGCCGAGTCCGAAGAGTTTCATCAACCCCTTGGATATCGCGGAGACAAACCAGGATACGGGATAAAGTATAAGATAGATAAGATAGAGAGGCAATGCAAGCAGACGCATCATGAAATTCGGATTGATGCGGAATGTGGTCTTGGGAAGAAACTCTCCGAGAAGAAGGATGACGGCAGTCGAGAAAACGGTATTCGATATGAGTGTAAGAGCCTCGTTATGCCGGAACCATTCCTCGAATAACGGATTCACTATCGCCGAGAATGATATACCGTAGATTACCAGCACGACATTGTTGCCCACAAGCAGCGTGGATATGAACATATCCTCATGTCGCGAGAAACCCTTGATGATCCTGTCGATCATGCCACCCCGGGCGGCATCTATCTCCATCCTCACCTTCGAACTCTGCACAAATGCGATCTCGCAGCCGGAAAAGAGACCGGAGAAGACAATCGCTACAACCGTAATCAATATGGCGAGACTTAACGGTAATATCATAAGTGACTGATAATCTTTTTTTTCTGTAAATTTAGTTTATTCCCGCGTCACAAGGAATCCCTGTTCACAGGGAAGATACCTTCGGGATTCAGTATGCGGTATTCCGTAAGGTTCTCATTCGATATGAATCCCGTTCCCTCAAGGACATGCGTGGCGTTTTCTATGTGAATGAATGTGTCGCTGTAGATGCGTCCGCGCCTCTGGTCCCAGAACACGCGTTCCGAAAGAAACAGATCTTTCGGAATCTTCGTCATCTCCACATGCCCTTCGAGACGCCACAGACGCTCGTTCTTGAAAAACTTTGCCGAATCCGCCGCCACAGTGGCTATCACCTGAAAATACGGGTCATATTTCTGCAGGAACAATCCCTCGGGGAAATGCCAGTACGGAGTGTCCGCCTCATCGAACACCTGCCACAGCGGAGCCACTATCTTATACTGGATGACACCGGAATCCGAAATCAGGGTAGATATGTTTTTAGTGGTCATCGTAGCCATCTTCTCAGGGTTGAGTCCGGCGGCGACATCCACTTTCCGCTCCTCGCGACACGCCGCAAGCAGCAGAATAAACACCATCAGAGCTGTCAGTATCCTCATGTCAGACCTTACTTGTGACTCCCCGCGACGTTATCGGATCTTACGCTTCCAGAACCAGACCTCGTTGAAGTTGACGCCCAATGTTACATTGAAATAATTCTCTCCGATAAGCTTCGCCGGAGTGGCATAACGCTTTTTCCATTCCAGACCGAAGTTTATCTGCGTCTTCCCCTCGGGTGTCGGGAAACCGGCTCCGCAGGTGACACCCATCTCCTTTACCTTGTTGCCATTGATATTGAGGTAATCGTTAGCGAAATAGCCTCCGATACGATATGCCACCCTCTGTCCGTAGTTACCGCGCAGCTTCGGTACGAATTCGGCGCCTACCGCAATTTTCGTACGGTCGTTGAAATCCATTCCGGCAGCCACAATCTCCTTGTCGTTGACATGTGTCACCCCGTTGTTGTCCTTATAGCTGTAAAGCGCCGAATAAGGTGCCTTGCTCCACTGCTGCCATGTGACATCAGCCTCGACCATCACGCGGTATGTCTTCTCATAAGTATAGCTGATACCGGCTCCGATTGACGTGGGATTGAAATATTTGTCTTTCATTTTCATATAAGCCACGGTATCGGGCAGACTCTCCTGGTTCGTTTCCAATGACGTGACCCAGGTCTTTCCTCTCATTGTCTTGCGCGGTGAGTACGTGGC
>CAMWMW010000130.1 GCA_947175455.1 uncultured Porphyromonadaceae bacterium
GCAGTGTCTCCTTCCTCGATAGCCGTGATCTGGCGGTATGGATAACGCAGAAAACCATCGGTTCTGTCAACCCTTGAACCGGTCAGCACGTTTCCGGATATTGTTCTGACCTTTCCCATGTCGGAGGAAATCTCCCCGTCAAGCAGTGTGGAAAGTTTTGCTCCGATAGTTGTCCGGATCATGCGGGGATTTTTCATGCATGGACCTGTCAGAGCAACGACAGTGTCGTAACAGATGTGACCGGTCTCGACAAATTCTCCTATGCGGGCGGCAGTCACGGCATCGAGTGTCCAGACTGTCTCGCCTTTGTTCACCGGTTTTATCGCCGCGATCTGTGTTCCTGTGTTTCCTGCCGGATGCGGCCCTTTGAATTCAAACACCTCGGCGGCGTGGGAAGTTATCCCGGATCCCGCAGGTACTGAGAGGTACACTTTCCCTTCAGTCAGTGTCGCGAGAGCCTTGAGTCCGCTTTCGAGATATTTGTCGTTTATATTGAGTCTCATGTCCGGAGCAAGAGGTGCGGTGTCGAAAGCTGTGACGAATATATCGCGGGGAACCGCGTCGCAGTCCGGCACAATATCGTAGGGGCGCTGGCGCATGAGTGCGAAGAGTCCGGACTTGCGCAATCCTGAAAGGAGAGTGCCGTCTGACTGGATTTCTGCCTGAGTCTGTTCGCCTTCGCGTTTCACTGACACAAATTCGATTTTTCTCCGTTCGCCACGGTGAATGTCAGACACTATGCCGCTCACCGGAGAGGTGAGGGTGATGTCTCCGCATTCCTTGGCGTAAAGCAGAGGGGAGCCGCACTTTACCATGTCGCCGGGTTTTACGGCAACTTTCCATGTGTATCCGGGATAATCGTCGGGAGTGATGGCAAAGACCTCGGTACGTGAGTCTTCAGTTGTCTCATCCGTTGCACTTCCCTGCAAAGGAATATCAAGACCTTTTTTGATAGTAATCAGATTTGCCATAGTTGTCATTAATCTTGTGAATGAGGAGGAGGGCATCCTTGCGGTCATACCTGCTGCAAAAATACAAAAAATGCAAAAGATATCAAAAAAAAGCTTCCATTCATTTCAGAATGGAAGCTTTTTTATCCGCTTGTCCGATGCTGATCGGAAATACTTTTATTTAAGGCTGTCAACGTATTTGCGCACCGCTTCGTTGTCGGGATCAAGAGCAAGGAATTTGTTAAAGTATTCCTTGGCTTTTGCCACATCGTCTTTTTTGATGTAGTAGTTGCCGAGATACATGTAGAGAGTCTTCGCATCGCGTGCATATCGTGAGGGATCCGGACTCTTTTCAAGAAGAGCAACCGCCTCCTCATATTTGGGCTGTGCGGCGAAAGCTGCCTCGTCCTCGTTGGCTGCTGTCTGTTTTGCCACATCACCCTGAAGCATCTTCGGTTTGTAGTTGTCAGGGAGGATTGATGCCATTTTGTCGGCGTTGGCAAGAACTTCATCGAAGAATTCTTTCGCTTTTGCCGGGTTGTCTTTATTCTCTACGGCAGCATAGAAAGAGAATGTCGCCTGCTGGTTGTAATCGTTATAACCGGGTTCTTCGATTTTCTTCACGTAGTCGCGGAATGCTTCCGCAGCTTTTGTGATATTGTTCTGGTCAACATATTTCATAGCCAGATCCTTGCTGAATGCCGCGTTGTCGGGCATTTCCTTGATGCCTTCTTCAAGAACGGCAACAGCCTCGTCTGCGCGTTTGGCTTTGGAAAGCTCGTCTGCAATCAGAGTAAAGTCGATTGCCGCGAATTTGTTGGCGGCAGGATTTGCCTTGTGTGCAGTGTAGAGAGCCTCTGCCATGGGGAGAAGCCGGTCTTTCATTGATTCGAGCTGAGCGGCGTTCATGAACTGATAACGCTGTGCCGTGAAGTTTGCCGGATCCTGCTGCAGCAACTGTGTGGCATAATCGTAGCCTTTCTGATAGTCGCCTCCATAGAAAAGAAGGAAAGCGTAGCGGTTTTCATCCTGTTTGAAGTGGCTTGGGTTCTGAACGTATTTGCCATATTCGTTAGCTGCATTTTTGTAGTCTTTTGCATTATAATATGCGTTTGCAAGCTCACGCTGACCCAATGCTGAATTCGGGTTCACCTCAAGAAGTTTCTTGAGCATGTCGATCGCATATGGGGGATTCACCATTGTGAAGAGGTTGGCGTATTTCACATATGCATATGATGCCTCCGGGTCATAGCTTGTCGCCATTTCGTATTTGGCACCCGCATCACCCCAGTCTTTCTTCTCAGAGGCAAGGTCTCCTTCGAAGATATAATAGTCGGGGTTCTTCATATCCTGTTTGTATGCCTTTTCGACGCGTTTGGCAATCTGCTTCTGGTATGCTGTGGGATCAGCCATGTCGTATGCACGTGCTATGGCAATCTGCAGAGAGGGGTCTTTCTTTCCTTTGGATTCACCTTCTTTGAAGAATTGCTCTGCCTCTTTCTGGTTTCCGTTGAGAAGAGCGAGTGTGCCGGCTCCGATGTAGTTGTATCCATATTCGGGATTTGCCTGCATGCCCTGTTCGAAATATTTCTGAGCCTCGGAATTTTTCTTCTCGCGAAGCGCTATCATACCAAGGTAGTAGTCGCTCACTGCCGTGTCAGTGCCTGAGTTGTTGAGACTGCGGAGCAAGAGCTCTTTCGCATTGTCGAACTGGTCAGCCTTGTAGTATTCGGCACCTTCGACATGTGTCTGCGCGTTTGCCGAAATCGCGAAACCGGCAAGGCAGAGTGTCATAATTCCTTTAAATTTCATATTCGATATGATTGTTTGATACTTGTTATGCTTTTTATACTTTGAAGAATTAGATCTTGTCTGAAATCATTTTTGTAAAATGAACCCGCCCGTCCCTTTTTGAGAGCGAATCAGGAGAAGAGCGAGTCCAAAATTACTAAAAAAATGCTTTATTCACAAATTATTCATAACCCGTGAGTATAATAATTGTTAAAATATGGCTTGCTTCAAGTCTTTGCCGTCTTTGTGGTCTTTGTCTTTATTTCAGCTCAACTACACGAGGATTCATGTGATAGGGGAGTATGCCGGTCTTGGATATGATCTTCTGTCCGACAAATCCTGTGACAAAGGTGTAGAAACTGTGGAGTACAGTCGAGTTGGATGCGGTAGAGATCATGTAGACCTTGCGAAACAGTGGATATTCGCCCGAGTTTATGTATACCTGATATGGTTTGTATCCGGTCGGGTCGAAATCGTTGGCTTCTGTAGGATTGCTTACGCGGACCACGTTCACCTCTGTAGTGAGATTTGTGGCGATGGTGTCGTTCTGGTTGGCATAGTCCTTGTTGCGCTGTTCCACCGGAACTTTCTTCGCAAGACTGAGGTCGTCTCCGAGCCAGCTGACCGATATTATGCCAAGGGCATCAGGGTCATTCTTCACTACATCGAACACCTGCGCGTTGTCTTTTTGTGCGTATGCATGCGGATTGTCAGAAATCCTGACCCCTTCCGGAAGGAATTTCTCGCGCATATAGCTTACCGTAGAGGAGCCTGCATTGTCAAACACAAGTTTTATAAATGTCGTGTCGTTTCCTGCAAGCTGACTCCAGCGTGTTATCTTGCCGTTGAGTATGTCTCCGATTTCTTTCATCGACAGCGAGGTGACGCGGTTTCCCTTGTTTGTTATAAGAGCCACGGCATCCACGGCGATGCAGTGTGTCTTTACAACTCTCTTGAACTTGCTCTTGATATAATCCTTTTGTTCCTTGGTAAGTTCCTGAGTCACGATTATTGCCTGCGTTCCATCGGACATCATGGTGTCGATTGCATCCTGTTCACTTACAAAGAAAGGGATGATGGATGATTCCGGATATGAAAATTCAAATACTTCAATTTCCTCGTTCAGTATGTTCCGGAATCCGTCATCGCAGAAAATCGTGGCACTCCCCTTGGCATATTCGCCGCGTTTCACTTTTGTGCATGACACAGCTCCCAGCACGATAAGTGCCGAGAGCATAATTTTGAATGTCGTATTCAATTTCATAAATGTGTGATTATTCAGTTTATGCCTTTGTAAAGCCGGTATGCGCGGAATATTCCGTACACTATGAGCAAAGCCCCGATAATGCAGCTTACCGTATAATTTATTATGTCAAAGACATTGAATATGAAGAGAAGTCCAACGCCTACGTAAACAAGCACCATTATAATGCCGAATGCCATACGTGCTCCCTTGGGGGCGACGGGGCGATCATCGTTATCATAACCTTTCATAACTATTTTGTTTTATATGTTCTTTAAATTTTTAACAAAATTTGGCGGGTATGGTTTAGAAACTGATTGAATTAAACATGAATTATAGCCCGGACTTTGCATCGGGATGACGCTTATCAAAGCATTTAACAAAATTAACAATTTAATTTAACATTTAAAAGAAAGTACAAAAAAATAAGGGAGCGACTGTAAAATCGCTCCCTTATATAAGGATTGTATGAAATTACTGATTCTGCAAGCGGAACACAACCGGGAGGTTGAAGTAGCTTCGAACGGCAACACCATTGTTTTTACCGGGCTGCCATTTGGGCATCTTCTTCACAACTCGGATTGCCTCGCGGTCAAGATCGCGGTCAACGCCCTTGAGGATTTCCGCATGACCGATTGAGCCGTCTTTCTCAACAACGAATTTCACGATCACACGTCCCTGGATATCGTTCTGCTGTGCAGACTCCGGATAGCGCACGTTATTGCTGAGCCATTTCATCATAGCCGCCTGTCCGCCGGGGAACTCTGCCTGCTGCTCAACCGCTACGAAGATTTCCTCCTCTTTCGGTTTGACTTCAGGCTCCGGTTCTTTAACGATAACCTGCTCCTGAACCGCCTTGAATTTGTCGGCGTCATCGCTACCCTCCTGAGTCACGACACCACGGGCGGTGTTGTCCTCTTTCTGGGTGTCCATGTCCATCACCTCGTTCTTAACCTTGTCGGCATCTACGATGGCGATCTGAGTGACTTGGACTGTGGCGAGCACCTCTTCAGGCACTTCTATTTCGGGCTGTTCAAATTTCTGTTCTTCGATTTCAGGCTCGGGCTCCGGTTCGTCATTCTGTTCGGCGAGCTGGGCTGCCATCATCTTCTCACGCTGCTCCTGCAGAGCGATTGCCTGCTGTTCGGCACGATAATCCGACCATCTGCTGAGCGCGATTATAAGGATGAAGATCACAACCAGACCGATCAAGGTGAAAACCGCAGCCAGATTGTGGCGTTTGTCACTCTCTTTGCGAAGCTGATAAGCGCCAAATTCCTTGTTCTTATCGGCAAATACGAGATTACGCCAGTCTTGTGAGGTTAGATCTACATTTCTATTAGCCATTTTTTCTTTCTGCTTTAAGTATTAATAAATCTAACTCATCATTTATGGTGGTTGTTCTGGTAATCAATCACCATGAGTGAATCCGCCTTGGTCATGTTGTCGATCTGATATTTTGAAATCGAGTTGATCTGCATCTCGTCGAGCACAGACACAAGGCTTCCGAATGTTGCCTGAGGTGTCGATTTGATGATGACAACCGGTTTCTTCAGATTTTCGTCTTTTCTGACTTTGGAGGCAGCCTCGTCATAAGCCATCTGAGCTTTTTCACGACCATCTTTGGTTTCGAGACTTCCGAAACCACCGTTGGCATATTTCTCTTTAAGCTTATTGATTTCGGTCAAGACATCCTTGTTACGCTGCTGGATAATCTCGCGGATACCGCGTGCTTTTCCTGATTTTTCATCGTTAGCAAGGAATTCGGATTCCTGAATGTTGTTGTTCTCCGAGAGAACAGCTCCGCCCGGTCCCAATATGCCGGCATCGCCACCAGGCTTGCCGAAATAATAATAGATAACGG
>CAMWMW010000131.1 GCA_947175455.1 uncultured Porphyromonadaceae bacterium
GGCGAGCCGAGGTCATTGAAAAGATATGCTACCTGATGACAAGGCTCGTTGCCGTGCCAATAACGCAGCTGACTGAACATTGAATCAAGCTTCGCTTCCGCCCTCTTCCTGCCTCCCAGCACAGAGAACAACCCCTTGGTATCGTGAGGCACATACCAAGTGTAATGGCAAGGGGCGCCTTCGGTGATAGCGGGGTTGAATGTGAAAGGATCGGTTCCGGAGACAAACCTGCCGTCGGCATGACGACCGTTGGCGTAACCAAGCACCGGGTCAATCACGTTCTTCCAGTTGCCGGAGCGGCGCAGCAGAATCTTTTCGTCATCTTTTTCGCCTAACAACGATGCGATGCGGGACAGGGCGAAATCATCGAAGGCATATTCGAGTGTCCTTGATGTCTGTTCCCGCTGATGGAACGCCTCCTTGACTCCATCCTCCACCGGTATGTATCCGTAACGCATATAGCTTTCAAGCGCGCGCCGTCCCATGCCGTCGGCATATTCCTCTTTTGTTGCCGGCGACTCGAAAGCATTTCTGCGCAACAGGGCATAGGCGGAACGGAGGTCAAAATTCGCGACACCCTTGACTGCCGCATCGGCAATAGCCACCGCGCAGTGGTCGCCGATCATGGCGGCAGTGTAACTTCCCCAGCACGGGAATATGGGCATCCATCCTCCCTGCTCACCTTTGGAGACGAGGCTCCCCATCATTTCTCCGCTCAGACGCGGTTCTATGAGGGTAAGCAGCGGGTGCAGAGCTCTGTAGGTATCCCACATGCTGAAATCGTCATAATAATTGCCCGAGTCCACCTTCATTATCTCTTTACCTCCGGCAAAACGGGGATAAGAACCGTCGACATCATTGATCACACGGGGCAAAAGAGAGCATCTGTAAAGAGACCCGTAGAATTTGGCACGGTTATCGGGAGACCCTCCCTCGACTTTTATGCGCCCGAAACGTTCGTTCCACAATGCCGCAGACCGCTCGCGCACCCGGTCGAAATCAAGTTGCGCCATTTCGGCATCCAGATTGTCAGAGGCAGCCTTCATTGATGTGAACGAGCTGCCTGCCTTCACCACTACCGGGGTGTCCTTGCGTGCCTTGAAAGAGACATATGCGCCTATGCCTGTCTTGGAGGATGCCGAATAATTACCCGGACATACGGTGTCGTTACGGAATGTCCCCGCATCCACAATCTCCAGATCCTGCGGCAGACGCACCACAAACCAGCCGGAGAAACCAGCCGGCTCGCCCCATCCCTGATATATCCGGTGAACGGGATTATGTCCGCGTATCTCGCGTTTCTCCATGTCAATCTCGATGCTCCCCTCTCCCTCATCGGAATTGGGATTGACAACGATGTGTCCTATCCCGTCACTCCCGTAGGTAAAACGGAAAATACCGGAGCGTGAGAGTCCGGTCATTTCCGTCTTAAGGCACTCGTCGGGGAGATAGACCGAATAATAATCGGGGCGTGCAGTCTCCGAGACATGATCCATGCGCGTGGCACGCCCTGCGGGTGAAGTGCGCAGTCTTCCGGACATGGCATGAAGGGTCATCGAGCCGTAGTCCTGCGTGCAACCGCCCACAATCCAGTGACTGTTGCGGAAACCCTGAAGTTTAGAATCCGAGAAATAATAGGGCGCTATACATTTCTGTTCCGTATCGCGGGTCTGCGGAGTCCAGAGGTTCATGCCATGGGGCACACCGACCGAAGGCAATGTCTGACCATGCTCCTCCGAACCTTTCCCGAACAGACCGGCGGTTTTTGTCACCGCCACGTCTGTCCCCACTCTCGTATCGACTATATCCAATGGCTGCTGCGCGACGGCAATGCCGCACGCCATCATCAGTCCCGTAAATATAAGATGTTTCATTTTGTCTGTTTTCGTGTGGATACCGTACCGTCGGAGAAGAAAGTACGCACTATAGTGATTCCCGATTCCGCAGGCGCCGCAATGCGGATGCCCTGCGGCGTGTAGTATTCGACAGCCACAATCATCTTTTCAGCATTGGAAATTTCTCCGACTCCCGACCCATCCGATGCTATTTCAGCGATTTCGCCTGGAGTCAAGGCTTTATTATATACTCTCAAATCTCTTATGCGACCTTTGAAATAAGAATTGCCGAGTTTCTGTCCGCGGCAAAGATAGTTCAAGACACGATGACCGGGCACAAAACCCCGCAATCCCGGTTCGCCTGCAGCCTCTCCGTCTACATACAAGCTTACGGCTCCATCTTCAAGGACTATTGCCACATTGACCTCAACACTTTGCCCTGCGGCAGGAGCTGTGATTTCCGACACCTCTCCGTTTCTGACTCCTCGCAGCACAATGGATCCGTTATCATTCAGACTCAAAGTCATGTGCTCATCCTCTCCACTGCCCGTGCTGAACAGAGACAGATTATTAAGTGATGACTGCAAAGTCGCGTTCATCATTACAGTGAACTCATCGTTTTCCAGCAAAGAATATGGCAATTGTCCGTACTGTTGACCTCTGAGATACCAGGAATCGTACATTATACTGATATTTGATTCAGATTTTACAGAAAAACCGTTTTCACACTCATCTGCCGAATCCTTTGCAAACGGGAAATGCGCGACAAGTCCTTTTTCTCCGGAGACACCCCCTTCTACAGCCGCAGAAGCCACCGACCTGTTGCCGGAGGCATCCATTGCGAACACCTTATAACTGCATCCCTTTTCTGTCACTGTATTGTCAAGGAAAGAGGGCGATGTCAATCCTCTCGCGATCGTATTATACACATCACTCCCCTTTCCGGCACGCAACACGGCATATGTCACATCACCGCTGTCTGCCACAGGTTCCCACTCAAGAAGAGCCGATGCCGAACGGGGTGTGACTTTCAGTCCGGCAGGTGCGGCGGGAGCGTCAAATTCAAGTGGAGCACCTGCCGGCAGAAGTCTCCACATCTGCGAAGCATTTTCCGCACGTTCTTTCTGCACCAGGGTTCCCCCTTCTCCGCCAGCGCATTCAAGATACAAGGCACTGTGTTTGTTCCGGATATGGAACCATCCGTCACCGTCATATTCAAAAGCCCACTGCTGATTGGCGCCGTCGCCCGGAGCATAGCAGATCATCATCCCGTCTGCGTCAAGGCTGTAATTCAGATCGTCGATTCTCTGTCCGTCAGTAGAATTGGCAATCCAGAAATAGCTGAAGTCACCCCCCTTGTCATAAGGCAGCGGAGTCACGTTCCAGAGCTGATGCGAGGCACCGGCATACGACTGCTGTTCAAGCGGTGTCATATTGGCGGTATTGCCGCCTCTCGCGCCCAAGGCAAGACGACTTCCCTTGTTCACAATGGCGTACTCGCCATTGACTACCGGGCGCACGTCGTCACCGGTCTCGATAGCCACGACTGTCTCCGCATTGCGCTGAAGCGCTGTCTGATAGGCTCCGTCGGGATCACCGGGAAGGTCGACAGTGTATTCCCTCAGCGGACCATGACCGTCAATAAACACATCGCCGTCCAATGACACAAACTTATATGACGAAGGTTTAGCCTGACGTTCCGAGCATCCGAGGAAACCCTGCAGCTTCCCGTCGGGAGCGCGATAGACGGAAGCCGCCGACCATGCGTCGCGGTTTTCCGCATACCCGAGTCTCTCGCCGAAACTCGCTTTCATGAACTCTCCACGCGCCTGCTCCGCGGTGCCCCACCAGATTCCGGTCTGCATGCCGTATTCCACACCGACCATAGCCTCCATCACATTGTGAAGCTCATCGGCTGTGGCATGGCGTCCGTCTTCACGGACTTTGGTGAAAAAACCGGCGTATGTGTCAAAGCTTCCCGCGAGCTGATGGGTATTCCCCTCGTCAAGAAATTCCTTGTTGTGCTCATACCATTTCATCGCCTCATCGTTGTTGAGGGTGTTTCCGCCGCTTATGCGGATATTCTCGAAACGGGGATAACGGGTGAAATCCTTCAGATTTTTTGAGATCTCATAGAATAGGTCTATCGGTGTGCCGTTGAGTTCGAGATCCGGCTCGTTCAGCGGAGAGGCGGTAATCACCTTATAACCCTTTGCCTCGACAGCGGCAGCCGTAGCATCAATCAGATCCGCCCATTTCGGTCCTTGCTCAACCACATTGCCGATGTATTCTTTCGGCGACCACCACGGATCTTCCGGATTTTCATATTTCCAGCCGCCATAGATTTCCTTTATCGTCGGATCTCCTCCGTCAAGATTGAGGACGATATCCACTTTCTTGCCTATGAGACCGACGGTCTCCATACGGGCATCCAGATTCTTTTGCAGCGACTGTGGAAGCACCCCCTTCTCGGTTATCTCCGCCCACGGCTGAAAAGAGACACGCGCACACGAGATTGTGCCGGGCGTTGCGAAGCGCACGCCGCGAAGCATATTGTCACGGCTGTTCCAGGCGGTGTCGAATCCCCAGAGAATGGGGAGGCTGACACCTTGTGCCGACGGATTGAAAAACACAGAATAATCTGTAGCCCCAGGTATGGGATATGCCTTCCACGCAGACTGGATATCCACAGCTTTCGGCTGCGCGAGAAGAGGCATGCCGGAAAGCATTCCGCCCGCCATCAAAGCGGTTGCAATCAATTTGTTCGATTTCATTTTTTCAAGGTTAACGAAAGAGTATAAAAATATTTTCTATGGATTTACCAGACATCATTGGCGGGTGACACCCGGATGTCGGTACAGTTCACGAAATTGGTCGGTGCGGCATATCCGGGAAAGTCTCCGGCTGTAACCTTAAAATCACGCACCGTCACCCCGGAGGCATTCTCTGCGAAGATGCCGAAGACATCACTCTTGACGAAACCCTCCCCTTCACAGGGACGGCGGTCATATACCCCACCCTTGAAATCGGTCTGCTTCTTCAGCGTAAGATCCACATTCGACAATAGAATATCCGAGACCTTGCCGGGGGTGTCACAACCGATGAAGATACCGTTCTCTGAAGTGGACGCTATGTTTATGAAGCGTATGTTCCGCACCTCACCGCAGGCACCCTTGGTGGCGCCTTTCGGGAAACGCCAGCCTGCATCCTTATGGTTGCCTCTGGCACGTGGATATGACGTCACGTAAATAGGTTCGGACTTACCCCACCAAACGTCGGAAAACAGTTTGCAGTCGACAATCATGTTGGAGAATGTCACATCCTCCACCGTACCCTCGTCGCGGTTCTGGATGCCGATTCCGCGATTCGACTCCGTGATAATGCAGTTGTCGAAAAGCACACGCGCTATGCGGTCCATATTCTCCGAACCGATCTTGACCGCGCATGAGCGCGAGGTCATGATGCAGTTGGTCACAACAACATCCTCACACGGACCGTATTCCTCGAACTCCCTCCGGTTCTTAAGACATATGCAGTCATCGCCGCTCTCTATGAAACAGTTGGAGATCCGCACCTTGCGCGAATGGTCTATATCTATGCCGTCGCCGTTGCGCACTTTCAGGTTATTAAGCAGCGAGATATCGGAAATAGCCACATCATAACAGCCCACAAGATGCACTGTCCAATATGCGGAGTTGGCTATGGTCACATCAGAAATCCTGACATTACGCGCATTTATCAGAGTAAGCACATGCGGACGCGGATCGAAAGTGGTGACAGGCTTAAGCTCGAAAGAGTCGTCAAGCTCCGCACCCATGAAAGCCACGGCATTGCCGTCTATCCTGCCCGTTCCTGAGATTGTGAAATTCTTTATATCCTTGCCAGACAACCACATCATACCCTCCCCCTCGTTTGCACCGAACGCACTCTCGTTGTAAATGCTCTCGTTCGGATTGGCGAGCAATACGGAATTTGGACGCAGATGCAGATTGACATTCGACCGCAT